>JAGHDT010000211.1 GCA_021159805.1 Anaerolineae bacterium | reverse complement strand
CAGTGGGAAGCGGCGTGGGCGGTTGTACCAGCGTAGGCGGCACACGAAGCGATCTGCCGGCCTGGATGCTGTCGCTAGGCAAGCAGTTGTACTCCATCAGAACCCCAGGGGTGGTACCATAGCGCCGCGACAACGCCCACAAGGTTTCTCCACGCGCGACGATGATCGTCCACCAGGTGACGGGCGCCGTCCTGCACGGCATCACCGCCACAGTTGGCACAAGCTTCACTGACGCAACACAGGGCAGATAAAGCAGCGGCACATCTCTGAGATCCAATGCCGTGCTCATGCAGTTGCCCGTAAGAAGATCCTGAGCATTGGTCTGCGATTTCTCAGCCAGACTCTCCCACGTATCGCCTGCCCTGACAACATACGCCACCCAGCCCGGCCGAATCTGGCACACGCTCTCGGGCGTAGACGTCGGGAGCACTGTCTCTGTAGGGGGCACAGGGGTAGATCTGCTTGCGACGGACGTGGGCGTCGGCTTGGCGATGACCGCAGCCGGCGGAGCTTCTGTCGGATAGAGGGTCGGCGTCGGCAAGCTCCAGCGAGGTTCCGGCGTCTGCGCCGTCATCAGCACATCCGCCCGGGCCAGCCAGAAGCTGCCCACCACCGCTGCCAGAACAAGGCAGCCAACCAGGATCACCCCAATCAACCGCATACCACCCCTCACCTAATCCTCCTGCGCCTGCACTTCGGTTTCGCAGGGAAGGAGAAAACTCAAGGTACTGCCAACCCCTTCCTCGCTCGCAACCCAGATCCGGCCTCCGTTGGCCTCGACCAACGCCTTGGCGATCGCCATCCCCACGCCGCTCTCCCCCAGTCCCTGTACCAACGGCTGGTTCGCACGATGGAGCTTGCGGAAAACGCGCGGGTAATCCTCAGGTAGAATGCCGTGCCCGGTGTCGGTCACGGAGATCTGTAAGTAGCGTCCATCCTCAGAGTCGCTCAACTCGTGGGCATTGACCACGATCTGAGTCCCTTCCTCAGAACACAGAACGGCGTTAGAGAGCAGTCTCAGCATGATTTGGTAGAGGCTGTCGCGATCCGCTCTGACAAGGGCCAGCTCGGGCGGTAGATCCAGCTGCACCGCAAGCCGGCGCTCCCGGAAACGCGCCGCCAGGCCCATAATTGCCTCCTCGATGATCTCAATGAGGCTGATCGGCTGCGGCGAGAACCTCATCAGACGGCTGTCCGGTGAAGCGATCCTGATAAGATCATTCAACAGATAGGTCAACTGCTCGACGTTGGCCTTGACGCGCTCCAAAAACTGCTGCTGCATCTCGGTGAGAATGCCGCCTTGCTCTCCAAGCAGAAGATCCGTGTAGCCGGTAATGGCCGTCATCGGAGTGCGGAAGTCACTGGCCAGGCTCACCATCGTCTCATGCCTCTCGGCCTCGCTTTCCGAGGCCCGCAGCATGATCACCAGTCCGGCCACGTCGCCATCCCGGCCCCGAAGCGAGACAAGATCCGCTTGAATCACAGTGTCGTCATCAGGGGAGAGCGTGAGATGGAGTCGGTCCAGGCCACCTGCATCCGATCGAGCTGTTAGGTCATCGATCGCGCTGGACCATCGGGGATCGGAGAAGAAATCGTCCACCGACAGGCCCGACACATCGCCCTCCGGCATCTCCAGCAACCGGCGGGCCAACGCATCGACCATCGTGATCTGGCCGTCCCCATCGGCGGTCACCAGCCCCAACGCCCCCAGGTACGACTCTCCGCTCTCCGGCCCGGACGACTGATCCATCGGCGCAGGCACCAAGGTCGTTGGCTCAGTCTCCGCCATCTCGAGGCGGGCCCTGAGGCTGAGGACCTCCTCCTCCAGGCGCTCCCGGTGTTCCTCGATCTGCTCAAGGGTCTGCTTGTTCTCCGACAAAGCCTCACTCAGACGCGTGCGCTCACTGAGAAGCAGGTCCCGGTCCTCGGTCAACTCTTCGATAGTATGATCCAACCCCTCGTGCTCGTGGGCCATTTGACGGACCTCGCCCTGCCAAATCCCAAGCTCCGTCTCAGAGATACCGTGGTTTCGCGTGTCCAGTTCTTTGTTGAGCGCCAGGATCTCATCATCACGTGACGTGATCTCCTGCATCAAACTGCGGATTCGGCTGTTGAGCGCCTGGAACTGGACTCTCGCCTGCTCAAGCGCCTCGACCAACCTCTGGCGATCCTTGTCGACCTCACCGCCCGGCTCACCGGCGGCAGCTGCAACAGGGACAGCCTCTGCCGCAGGGGCTTCACCTCCACCGCTGCCGGCCAGCGCCACGGCCACGCTTCGCGCGGAGGCGATCGCACCGGCCAACTGGTCACTGACAAACACCGGCATAGTCAGATCGCTGCTGCGCCAGACTGATATCCCTTGCGGCCCGCCCAGCAGTAGCAAGCCCAACATACGCCCCGCGTGATGCAGCGGCAAAACAGCCAAAGGTAGAACGGTCTCGAAGCCCAGAGCATTATATAGGGGTATGAGCCAGCTATCCTCGTCAGGCGACGAAGCAGCCACGATCTGGCGTTCCTCGAAAGCCCGCTGCAATCCTGCATACGCCGCCAAGGGCAGCTGGGACAACGCAGGTTGCGCCGCTGTCGAGGGATGAATTGCTATGATCTCGACCGTCCCTTTAGCTTCCTTTGCAGTTAGAGCCACAGCGCATATGTCAACCTGCAACAGCTCTGCCAGCCGTGAAGAAGCCACACCCAGGGAGGATTCCAGATTCCGCGACACCGCCACATCCTGCAGCAGTTCGATCAGGGGGCGCGCCTCAAAGAGCTGTCCGGAAGGTGCCGCAGGGACCGGATCGGGCAGCAGCTGCCGGTGAACCCAGATTGAGAGCAGCGGAAAAGATACCAGGGAGAACAGCCGCAGCCAGCCGTCGATAGCCGTGGAGGGGTCGGGCCAGCTGATCTGCGCCAAGGTGCCCACAAGCCAAAATAGCGCGACCCCCATCCCCCACTCCCACTCAAGAGGGCGGATATAGGCAGCCAATCCCAACGCCAACACCAAGACCAGCAGAATTGCTGCCATCTCAGCCGACACCGCTCCCCCGGTGACCCCGAAGAATGTCCCCACTGCCGTGGGTGCAACGGCATGGTAACCGTAGAAGCAGAGAGTTATGGCAAGCAGTCCGAAGAGCAGCCCACGGACAACCGGCGTGCGCCAGTGGTCGAATCTAGCATCGAGGAGCCCCGCCCATATGAGTCCCACAACAGTCGCAAAAAGCGACCAACGCTCCAAGGGAGGGAGGACATTGGAGGGCACCACAAGTCCGGCCACGCTGGCAAGTCCCAAGACCACCAGGATGGCGCGGGCCAGCAGCATACCGCCGGTGGCCCACACCCAACGCCGGGCCAGTGAGGCCTTCGGCGTACCGGAGCGTGCTGACAGTGCGGAGACAAAGGCCTGCTGCAACGCAAAGAGTGCGACCAGGAAGTAGACGAGATCCCCTGGCGCTTGTGTGATGACTTGAATGACTTCGTTGAGGATTCGCATGCGCCCACCTTGAATTACACGTGTGATTATAGAACACAAGGAAGCTGATGACAAGGGCGTTACGGGTTCGTCAGGCCTTTTCCCTTTTCCTCTATAAGGATACAACACCACAGTATAGGGAAGTCATGGTATAATGCGAACTAGTTCTCCAGCCAGCAACCTCCGATTGCAGCAGAACAAGCTGGAACTATGTATAGGATACACCAATACTGTGAAACTCAAAATGGCCAGACGCACGAAGCATCATCACCGCGCCCACGTTTCCGAACACAGAACCAAATCAAGCCTGATCCACTCAGTCTCTCTAGGCCTCAGCCTCGCTCTCTGGCTCAGCCTCGCCCTTGGGCTCGGTAGGCCGGCCCCGGCATTGGCAGCGCAGGGAAGCACCTCCGCACTGGACAATGCCGGGCTGCAGCTCTTCTCAGACGAGGTCGATGACAAATACATCTGTCCTAAGCGGATGATGCAGCGTGATCCCTCACAATGTCCTCCCTACGGACCTGGGACCCGTCTGGTGCGGCTGGATTATCTCCGCGCGCGACTTCCCAATCCGCTCCCTGAATTGGCCATCGAGGAAATCGAAACACTCGATGATGCGATCACATCGTACAGCTTCGCGTACATCCGGCCCTTGCCCGCGGCCACCTATGGGCATCCTGAGGAAGCCGCCGCCGGCCTGCCCCCGCTGCGGGAGTTCCTGGCAGGTGACAACTGGGTAAGCGTGATAGGCGCCGTTGAGTACAATGGCGAGACGTGGTATGAGATCAACACCGGCGAGTTCATCCGCGCCGATCACATTGCCTTCACCACGCCCTCTCACTTCAGCGGCGTCTTGCTGAGCGAACAGCCGCAGTATGCCTTCGCCTGGCTCAACCGCAACGCCAATCCAGCGGTGACACCGGCCGGCGCGCCACGTGAGGATGTGCTCCTGCGCCGCTATGACCGGGTCTCGCTCTTCGCGCAGGAAGCGGTTGGGGGTCAGCTATGGTATATGGTCGGTCCTGACCAGTGGGTAGAGCAGTCCGCTACGGCCCGCGTGGACGTCGACGCGCGGCCCGAGGGTGTAGGTGCCGGCGAAAAATGGCTGGAGATCAACACCTTCGAGCAGACCCTGGCGGCCTATGAGGGAGACCGTATGGTCTTTGCCACCCTGGTCTCCAGCGGGCGCGCCGGAACCTGGACACCCAACGGCCTGACCCGTATCTGGGGCAAGCTCCCCACAACACCCATGATCAACCGCGACGTCACCAATGACAGCCCGCTCTGGTACTATCTTGAGGATGTCGAGTGGACCCAGTACTTCAACAGCGCCTACGCGCTCCACGCCGCCTACTGGCACAACAGCTTTGGCTTCACTCGAAGCCACGGCTGCGTCAATCTGTCCATTTTGGATGCCAAGTGGCTCTACCAGTGGACATCGCCGTACGCCCCACTTGACAACAAGATCGTGTACAGCAAGCAGAGCGACATGGGTACTTGGGTCTATGTCCATATGACCCCGCCGGCTCCCAACGTCGTAGCTTCACAGTGACGCTGGACAGCGAGACACGGCAATATCTGACAGACACTCGTGAGGAGGCGCGTACGCGTCTCCTCACGTGGTTTGAGCGCTATGCCAGAGAGCTTCCCTGGCGCGACACCACCACACCGTACCAGGTGTGGGTCTCCGAAGTGATGCTGCAGCAGACTCAGGTGGAGACGGTACGCAGCTACTACCGACGCTTCCTGGGCCGTTTTCCCACGGTGCAGGCACTTGCCGTAGCCTCGCAGGAGGACGTACTGAAGCTCTGGGAGGGATTGGGCTACTACAGCCGGGCACGCTCCCTTCACAAGGCAGCTCAGATCATCGTCAATACGCACAATGGCGAACTGCCGGCCGACATCACAGCGCTGCGACGCCTGCCCGGCATAGGCCCCTACACCGCCGGCGCCATTGCCAGCATCGCCTTCGGCATACCGGCCCCAGCTGTGGACGGTAACGTGCGGCGGGTGATGGCCCGGATACTCGCTATGCCCACACCAAGCCAGGCACTCTTGGAGGATGCGGTTGGCCTGTGGATGCCGGAGGATGCTGCGGGTCCCTTCACCGAGGCGCTGATGGAACTTGGCGCCACCATCTGCTCGCCGCGGTTGCCGAGGTGTCAGCTCTGCCCGTGGCAAGCCTTGTGCCGTGCGCGGGAGCTTGGGCGGCAAGAAGCGGTCCCGGCGCCCAGGCCTCGTAAAGCCATCCCCCACTACGACGTGGCAGCCGCCGTCACACTGCGAAATACGCCCAACAAAGCCAGCACGGACGTCTTGGTCGCGCAGCGGCGCCAGGACGATATGCTCGGGGGACTGTGGGAGTTTCCGGGTGGCAAGCGCGAAGCAGCAGAGTCGCTGCCCGAGGCCCTGCGCCGCGAATTGCGCGAGGAGATGGGCATCGAGATTGAGGTCGGCGAGTCACTGACAACCGTCAAGCACGCCTATACCCACTTCCGCATCACCCTGTACGCCTTCATCTGCACACTCACGAACGGCGATCCTCGGTGCATCGAGTGTCAGAACTTCAAGTGGGCATCCACGGCCGAGGTGCGGGCACTGCCGATGGCAGTCACGGACCGTAAGATCGCGGGAGCTCTGGAAGCGTGGCTTGAGGCTCCCAGCAGCGAGGTGATTGACGTCTCCGCATAGCCGATAGCTGCGGCCACCGATATGAAGCCACGTCGCACTCCCCTAGGGCCCCAGCTCGCGAAAATCGGGGTGCGGCGCCGACGATCCCTCCCGCAGCACCACCAGCATCTCATTGTGGATCTTACCGTTGCTGACCACGACCTCGCCCTCTGTGATGACGCGATCGTAGCCCCCGGTGAAGTTGGAGAACCGGCCACCGGCCTCCTCCACCAGCAGCAGTCCGGCCGTCACATCCCAGGGACTCAGTCCCGGTTCCCAATACCCGTCAAAACGGCCACAAGCCACATAGGCCAGATCCAAGGATGCCGACCCCGCGCGCCGCACCCCCTGAGAACGACGCAGGAAGTTATCCAGCACACGGCTGTTGTTGTCAGCGGCCACGCGCCGCGAATAGGGGAAACCGGTCGCCAGGAATGCCGCCGACAGGGAATCAACCGCCGATACGTGAATCTCAGCGCCGTTGCAGTATGCACCCTCCCCGCGGCGAGCCCAGAACGTTTCATCGCGGAGCGGGTCGTAGACCACGCCGACCTGGACCAAGCCGCCGGCCAACAGCCCAATCGAGACACTGAAGTGTGGGAAACCGTGGGCGAAGTTGTTGGTGCCATCCAGCGGGTCCACCAGCCAGATCGGCTCAGGAATGGCCAGTCTCTCAGCATGGCCCTGGCTGCCGCCGGACTCTTCTCCGTGGATCCGATGTTGGGGAAAGGCCGCCCGAAGTCGCGATACGATGATCGCTTCAGCTGCCCGATCCGTCTCTGTGACCGGATTGACAGCTCCTTTATAGTCTACCCGCCCCGCAGCACCGTAGTTCTTACGAATCAGAGCACCGGCTTCGTGCGCGATGTCGATGACCGTTGCGAGCGTCCTGGATGATATGGCGGGGAACAATTCAGGCAAGCCTAATCCCCCACAATCTTATGCCACAGCGCAGGCCAGAAGGGCTCTGCGGTGGGCGCCGGTGTTGGCGTCCCGGTTGCCGGGACAGGGAGCGTCGGACTGGGAGTCACCGGGACTGACACAATGAGGACCTCGCCCGGCAACGTCATCTTGGCATGGATCTTGGCCCAATCCTCGACATACTCGTCGCTCTGAACGTAGGCCATCTGCGCCCTCAGCTCATCCTGTTCCATATGCGCCGCAGTGAGCATCGGCTCCAGCGTCGCGAGTTCTGCCTTCAGCGCCTGATTTGTTTGCCAAGCGTGCGAGAAAGCCGACACCATCAAGATCACCAGAGCTGCCAACCCGCCCCAGAGCAACCAGGAGACCCGCTGAGTGATGGTCTGCTTCGTCGTCGTTTCCTTCGTCTCTGTGGTCTCTGTCTTCGCCATCCTGACCTCTGTTCTGTGGGCGCGCGTGAAGCGCGCCGGAGGGAACCGACAACACCAAGCAATGATCATCCCGCAACCTACATAATAGTATAGCACTCACAGTGAGTATCCACAATACGTCATCACGGTGGGTAAGTCCAGCCCCCTGAAACCATCGCCACGGCAGGTATTCTTGCTTTTCAGGGCTGGAAGGTTTTCGTTAGGACGTGGCAAGGGTTTCCTAGGTTTCTGTTAATGGGATGCGCTTTAATAGATACGACTGTCAGTCGGACTCGTTGGAAGGAGATCTATGTTACAGGCGAATAGTCCTGTTCCCCTTTACAGACAGCTCTACCGTCACTTGCGTCAAGCGATCGAGAACGGCGAATTCGAGGTGGGGCAGAGACTGCCCTCAGAGAGGAATTTGGCTGCTAACCACGGCATCAGCAGGCTCACAGCCCGAAGGGCATTCGACATTCTGAAACAGGAAGGCTATGTCCGCGCATATCAGGGCAAAGGCTGCTTTGTGGCCCACAGCGCATCGCGTATCTATGATGGTACGGCAGTCGACGGATTCAACGCGGCCACAATCCGCCGTGGCATGACGCCCACCAGCCGGGTCCTCAGCTGCAGCGTCGTGCCGGCCAATGGCGAAGTGGCAAGCCATCTGCATATTAGAGAAATCTGAAGAAACCGTTCGCATCCGCAGGCTGCGGCTGTCTGACGACGTACCGATCGCGCTGGACACAGCCTATCTGCCCTACCCTTTGTGCGAACCCTTGCTGGACATCGATCTGGAGAAGCAGTCACTCTACCGCTCCCTTGAGTTGCAGTTGCACATCCGGCTGGCCTACGCCAATCAGACGATCCGTACCACCCTCGGGAGGGACAATGATCTCCCGTTGCTCGGGCTAACAGCCCCGGCCGCCGTGCTGCAGCTTCACAGAGAGACGTTCGACAGCCAGGGACACGTGATCGAGTATCTCGACGCCGTCTATCGTGACGACCAGTACGATCTGTATCAGATTCCCAATAGAATCGAGGTATAGAGCCATCCTGGTTCTTCTCTCCTCCTTGCCCTGTGAGTTACCATACTTCACAGGGCTTTCTTGCTGCCACAGACAGATACGGTCCAGGACGGCCCTCTTACTGGCATGATCGAGCGGAGTAGCGTGGTCGGCAATCTGATCCCATCCTGGGCCGCATCCCTTGTCGACACCCCCGTTACCCAGTACAATGGCTGAATCTGAGTAACACGTAGATCACACTCTCGAGGTATCATCTTGACCAAGACCCAGCCCATCGTCGCCGCCGTCATCCTTGCTGCCGGCGGCTCCACACGCTTCGGACGACCGAAACAGCTGTTGACCTGGAATCACAAACCTCTGATCGCACAGGCGGCTGATGTGGCCTGGTCAGCCGGGCTGGATCCGGTTATCGTCGTCGTTGGCGCCTATGCCGACACCGTGATCCCTGTGATGGCAGCGAGACCGGTGCGAATCGTCCGTAACTATCGCTGGCAAGAGGGGATGAGCAGCAGTCTCCACGTGGGTATCGCAGCACTCCCCCCGGACGTTGACGCCGCCATCTTTATGCCCATCGACCAGCCCTTGATCACGCCCCGACTCTTACAGATGTACGTACACCACTGGCAGGAAACCTGCGCCGGCATACTTGTGCCGCAAACCACGGAGGGGCAGCACGGGTCACCGGTGCTCTTCTCACGGCGCTATTTCGAAGAGTTGGCCGGCCTCTCCGGTGACGTCGGAGGGCGCGCGCTCTTCGCCCAACACAACGATGACATCGCCCATCTGCCTATCTCAGACTCAGCGTGGATGACCGACATTGACACTCCCGCAACCTATGAACAGCTCCGGCTCTCGACCGGCGCAGTTTCCGGCAGGCTGGACTTCAGCCAGATTCGCGGCCTGGTCTGCGATATGGACGGCGTGCTGTGGCGAGGCCAGACCGCGTTGCCAGGACTGAAGGACTTCTTCCGGCTGATCCACGACCTGGACCTCAAGTATATGCTGGTCACCAATAACTCCAGCCGGACACCGGCCCAGTACGTCCAGAAGCTGGCCGGGATGGGGATCAGTACGACCACCGACCACATTTTGAACTCTGCGATTGCAGCAGCGCGCCATATCGCTGATAGGCAGCCGGGCGCGAGCGTCTTCGCCATCGGCGGCCCGGGCGTGAGGGAGGCCACTGTAGCGCACGGCCTGGAATTCCACAACGAAGCTGATACAGAGGCGGTCGACTATGTCGTCGTGGGCTGGGATCGGGATCTCACGTGGAAAAAACTGGCCACGGCGACCCGCCTGATCCTCAATGGGGCTGCCTTCATCGGCACCAACCCCGACAAGACATTCCCCCTGGAGCACACACTGGCACCGGGCAACGGCGCCCAGACCGCGGCTCTGACCGCGGCAACAGGCATCGAACCTGTCATGGCCGGAAAACCCGCAGGGCCACTCTACCAACAAGCGATGCAGCGCATGGACACAACGCCGGAGACCACATTGGTACTCGGTGATCGGCTGGACACAGACATCCTCGGAGGTATTCGCCTGGGAATGCCGACCGCGCTGCTGCTAACAGGCATCTCACAAGCCCACGAACTCGAAGACTCCCCCATCCGCCCCACCGCCGTCATCAAGGATCTTGCCACGCTGGTGCAGAAGTGGCGCGTGACCTGCCGCCAATCAGGCCAGCCACACACGGTGCGAGACTAGAAAGGGAGACCTATGCCACAGAAAATACCAAACCTTCTTGACCTTGATCATAGCCAACTGGAGTCGCTGCTTGAGAGTGTGGGACAGCCACGTTATCGCGCCGACCAGATCTGGCAATGGCTGTACAAGCAGCTGGCCACCGAAGTCCAGGATATGACCTCGCTCCCCAAAGCGCTGCGGGCCAAACTCGAGGAGGTGGCCGTCCTCCACACGCCGAGGGTACTCGCCACGCAGGAATCCCTGACCGGCGAGACACGCAAGGACCTGTTGGAGATGCGCGACGGCGAGCAGGTCGAAGTCGTCCTGATGCGGTACATCCAGCGGCGCACGGTTTGTGTATCGACCCAGGTGGGTTGCGCCATTGGATGCCGATTCTGTGCGACAGGGCAAATGGGGTTCCAGCGCAACCTCAGCAGCGGCGAAATCGTCGCGCAGGTCCTGCACTTTGAGCGCGCACTCCGAACCCAGGGCCGACGAGTCACCAACATCGTCTTCATGGGAATGGGTGAGCCCCTGCTGAACTATAACAACACCCTTGCCGCCATCACGCGTCTGATGGATCCAGCCGGCCTGCAGATAGGCCAGCGGCGGATGACGTTGAGCACCGTCGGCATATCCACGGCCATCCGCCGTTTTGCCAAGGAGAAACTCCAGGTCAATCTCGCCGTGTCGCTCCACGCAGCCACGGACGAATTGCGCAGCGAACTCATGCCGGTTGACCAGCGCCACGATCTGGATGCACTCTTCGCAGCGGTCCAAGAATACATCAACCGGACCAATCGCGAGGTAACGTTCGAGTGGGCCCTGATTGATGGCGTGAATGACACGCCGGAGCAGGCAGCAGCGCTCGCGGCCCGCATCGCTGGGATGCTGGTTCATGTCAACCTGATCCCGCTGAATCCAACCGACGGCTATCCGGGCCAGCCCTCATCCGAGGAACACGTAGAGGCCTTCACTGACATTCTGGACCGCCGGCATATCCCCTATACGCTGCGACTGCGTCGCGGCGGCGACATTCAGGCTGGCTGCGGTCAGCTGCGCGCCAGAATACACCGCCAGTCCACCTGATCGTCAGATAAGCGTCAGATTGACGTCAAGTACTCAAGGTATAAAAATGGTATATTGTCAGTGTACGGAATCGGGGACCGTGCAGAGATTCTCCTCCTTGTGAAAAACCGGGGGTTGTTGAAACACCCCCGGTTTTTCCTTGCCACAAAGCGGAAACGCTCTCAAGTCAGAGAGCGTTTCCGCTTTGTGGCATATGGCAGGTGTCTACCCCTCCCAGAAGCGTGAAACCTTGCCTGATATAGCATCCATGATAGACTACCTGTGATTATCGGAGGCACGAATGGGGCAAGCGCTATACCGCAAGTGGCGCCCACAAACGTTTGACGACGTCGTAGGACAGGAACATATTGTGCAGACGCTGCGCTATGCCCTGCAGACTGGGCATATCCATCATGCGTACCTGCTGGCCGGCCCCCGTGGCACCGGAAAGACCACCACCGCGCGACTGATCGCCAAAGCCGTCAACTGCCTCGCGCCAGAAGACGAGCGTCCCTGCAACCGGTGTGAAATCTGCACCGCCATCAACGCAGGACGGTTGATGGATCTCATAGAGATCGACGCGGCCTCCAACACGGGCGTCGACAACATTCGCGACCTTCTGGAGAAAGTAGGGTTCCTCCCTACGCAGGCAACCTACAAGGTCTATGTCGTTGACGAGGTGCATATGCTCTCGACGGCAGCCTTCAACGCACTCCTCAAAACGCTTGAGGAACCTCCAGAACACGTGATCTTTGTCCTCGCCACAACAGAGCCCCACAAGATCCCCGAGACGATTCTCTCTCGATGCCAGCGATTTCAGTTCCGCCGGATCCCACTTGAAGCTCTGGTGGGGCGTCTGGACGTCATCGCAAAAGCAGAATCGGTGGATGCCGAACCACAGGCACTGGAGATCATAGCCCGCGCCGCAACCGGTAGTATGCGCGACGCCATCAGCCTGTTCGACCAGATGGCGGCAAATGGCACGATCACCGCGGACTATGTACGCACGATGCTGGGGGCAGAGCGCCGCGAAGTAGTGCAAGATCTGCTGCGAGCCTGGATCGACAAAGACCTGACGGCAGGGCTACAGATCATCAATGGCGCCATCGACGGCGGCGCCGATCCGCGGCAGTTGGCCCGACAGACGGCAGACTTCCTGCGGGGATTGCTGCTGATGCGGCTCGGCGCCGGCCACACGTGGTCCGATCCCACCGAGGATGAGCGCGAACGGCTGGCAGGACTGGCTAGCAGGATAGATCCTGACCATCTGGTCAAGGCCATACGCTTGTTCAGCGAGGTGGCTTCCAAGCAACGTACCGGCTGGCAGCCACAGCTCCCGCTCGAGCTAGCCTTCGTCGAGGCCGCGCTCCAATCCCCGCAGAATGACCGGGCAGCTCTGAATGACAGAGATACAAGTGACTGGGCAACCACGCCGGGCACACGCCCGACACGCACGCCGCCGGCGACAACGAGGGCGATGCCCACACAGCTTCGCCCCCAACGCAGACCGGCTGCGACCACGAGCATCGTTGAGCCGGCTACGTCGACTACGACACCGTCGCTGACCGCGCCGTCGCACACAACGCCAAACATAGCCAAGGAGACACCGGGCCAATCCGTAGCTCAGGCGGATGCGGAAAAGCCGGCGATAGCTGCGGATACAGCTGCTGCGATTGGCACCTCACCTGCCACGGAGGAAAGCCCTGCACCGGCGGACCAGGCCCGCGGAATCACGGGAACATCGCTGGACCCTACCGTCGTAGAGAACATCAGAAACAGGTGGCCCGAGTTGCTCCGGAACATCCAACCGGTTGCCCTCGGGGCCCTACTGCGGGATGCCGACGTCGGTGGGACGGACAACCAGGGCCGTTTAGTGCTCACATTCCAGCACGCCTTCCACTGCAAGAAGGTGTCTGAGGCAACCAACATCCGGCGGATTGAGGATCTCTTGGTTGAGGTCTTCCGTCAACCGATCGCCATCCGCTGTCTTCCCAAAGATGAGTGGAAAGCTCAAAGATCAAGCCTGCCTGTGGTTGGCGCTCCGCCTCAGGCAGCCCGCCGGCCTCCGGCAAACCGTGCTCCCCGGGTCAAACAGCCGGACATTCCCTTGGAAGAGGATGAACTGATCCGTCGGGCCCAAGAGGAACTTGGCGCAGTCGCTAGGATCAACGATTGATTCTGGCGCCATCGATCAGCGACCGTTGGTTGACAGTCGGCAACCGACGCTCTACCCAACCAAGCAAACTAAGATTGACCAACAAGGAGTACGTATGTCTCGTCGAAGAAGCAATCCCGGTGGCCGTGGCAGGTCGCAGATGAACCCGAATGATCTGATGCGCCAGGTTCAGCAGATGCAGAGCCAGATGGAAGGCGTCCAGGAGGAAGCGAACAAAGAAGTCATCGAGGTGTCGTCCGGTGGTGGTATGGTCAAAGTCTCGATCAATGGCGCCCTTGAGGTCCAGAGCATTGAGATCGATCCTGAGGTCGCCGATCCGGATGACGTCGAGATGCTCCAGGATCTCGTTCTGGCTGCCACAAACGAAGCTATTCAGAAGGCCCAGGCGATGGTGGCTGAGCGCATGTCGGCAATCACCGGGGGCCTGGGGATTCCAGGGCTGTAGGTCGTCCCCTGTATCCTATAGGCCCTGCATACGCCCTCGGGCTGTGCAGAGCTCAACGTCCAAGAAGGCTGACTCGAGTCTAAGACTATGGCAAACGCTGCTATCCCACCATCCGTCACAGAGCTGATCCAGACCTTTGCCGAATTGCCAGGCATCGGGCCCAAGACAGGCTCAAGATTGGCCTTCTTCCTGCTGCGTGGCAAGTCCGAGCTGGCAATGCGCCTTGCTGAAGCGCTCAAGGGGTTGGTCGAGAAGACACGGTTCTGTTCCAAGTGCTACAATGTGACAGAGGATGACCCGTGCCCGATCTGCGCCGATCCGACGCGCGATCAGAGCATCGTCTGCGTCGTTGAGGAGCCGATGGATCTCCTCTCGCTGGAGCGCACCGAGAATTACAGAGGGGTCTACCACGTACTCCATGGGGCATTATCTCCCTTGGAAGGCATCTTCGCTGAAGACCTGCGAATCGCCGAGCTGGAGAAGCGTGTCCGAGAAGACGAGCTCAAGGAGGTCCTTCTCGCCACCAATCCCACCAGCGAAGGGGATTACACCGCGGCCTATCTGGTCCAGCGGCTTAAGCCCTTAGGGGTGCGGATCACACGACTCGGACGCGGCCTGCCGGTCGGCGGGGATCTTGAATATGCCGACGCCGTCACCCTCACCCGCGCACTTGAATCGAGGCAGGAACTCTAGACTGGGCCCAAACACTCCCTCTCCTGGACCCTGGACACTACCTATGGAAAATACTTGGCGCCTGAACATCCGCACGGGATGGATCGTCGGGCTCGCACTGGCAGTGATCTTGATTGGTGCGACCGTCGGACTGGTCGTGGCTGCCGTCGTTACCCCAGTGTCCATCCGTGTTTTCCTGCTGGGCCTTGGGGCGTGCATCACGCTGGGGCTTGCCATTCGCGTGCTCACGCAGCTCTGGGGCCTGATCAACGCGAACTACGAGCTCGACCGCAATGCGCTGGTGATCCATTGGGGCCCCATCGAACATCAGATTCCAATGGGAAGCATACGCGATGTCATCTCCGGCGCCAAACTGGAGAATGTGCGTATCCGCCCCAGCTTGCGCTGGCCCGGATACGTCGTCGCCTTTGGAAAGGCAACCGCACCTGAGGGCGATAGCGAGCCCGATGAAACGGAGAGTGCGGATCTGGACCCCATTCTCTTCTATGCCTCAGCACCGCTTAGGCATCAGGTCATCTTGCGCACCGATGGGATCACCTACGCCATTTCGCCCGAGGACACCGAGGCATTTCTGGTCGCACTCCGCGAACGACTTGAAATGGGGCCAACCCAGGAGGTCGAAGAGCACTCCACACACCCTGCCTTCCTGGACTGGGAAATCTGGCGTGATCGCTGGAGTCTGGCGATGCTGGGATGCAGCGTAGGTCTGCTGATCCTGATGGTGGGCGTTCTCTGCTGGCGGTTCCCTTACCTATCAGCTGAGATCCCGTTCAAGTTCGCGCCCGACGGCAGCATCCTGCTCACCGGCGGAAGAGCGCACATCTTCTACTTCGCGCTGGTGGGCACAGCCTTTACGCTCACCAACGGTGGTCTCGGGCTCCTCTTCTACCGGCGCCAACGTCCGCTCTCCCACTTCCTGTGGAGCGGCCTCCTGGCGGTTCTGGGCGGCCTTTGGGCTGCCGTTGTCTCAATCTTGCTCAGACAATAGACCGCATGGGTGCCCCGATCGTCTCCATCCGCACTACTGGGACCCTAGAGCGTGCGATCTCGTGCCTTCAGTCAGGCAAGCTGCTGGTCGTGCCGACTGACACGATCTACGGCATTGCCGCGCTGCCGGGACAGGCGAACATCATCGATCACCTGTATGCAGCACGGGGCCGCGCGCAAGAGCCGGCTCTGCCCTTCCTCTTGGCGAGCGCAGAGGAGATGGCCGGCCTAGCCCGTACGAACGCCCACGCCCTTCGCCTGGCGCAGCGCTTCTGGCCCGGGCCGTTGACCCTGAGCCTGCCCCCGGCGGCGGACCTGCCGGCTGAATACCGCACCTATCCGATGGCCTTGCGCGTGCCGAACTGTGCCCCGCTGATCAATCTTCTCAAGATGATGGGGGGCAAGCTGTTGATCACCGGCACCATCCGCTCAGGATATACGCCGGCCATCACTGCCCAGGAAGCCGTCGACCTCATCTTGGACGGTGGGCCTTCCCCATACGGCATCCCCTCAACCATCGTGGACTGTGTTGCCGATCCGCCCGTCATCGTACGCAAGGGCGCGATATCTGACGAGAAAATCCGGCAGGCGCTGGGACTCGACAGCATCGCTTCGCACAGAGACCTATGACAGACCGGAAAAACAACCTTTGGCCGGCACTCCTCACGGTGACTGTACTGCTACTCGCGACCGGCCTACGCTACGCCACACTCGATCGCCAGTCCTTCTGGAACGACGAAGGAAACACCGCGCGACTGGTGGAGCGGTCGGTCGCCCTGATTATCGAGGGCGCCGCCGGCGATATCCACCCACCCGGGTACTATCTGGTGCTGCACCTGTGGCGTGCAGCGGCCGGTGCATCGGAGTTCGCACTTCGCAGCACCTCAGCACTCTGCGGCATACTCACCGTGGCCGTCGCCATATCGCTGGGGCGGCAGGCGGGCGGCAGGCGGAGCGCCATCGGCGCGGGCCTGATGGTGGCACTCCATCCGCTATCCGTCTATTACAGCCAGGAAGCGCGCATGTACGCACAGCTGGGGCTATGTACCGCCCTAACCCTGTGGATGGCCGTGGCGCTCCTCCGTCGCGGCGGGGAACGCGCCAAGCCGTCACGATGGATGCGACCCGCAACAGGGTTCGCCCTCTGCATTGCAGCGGGTCTCTACACGCAGTACACCTATATACTGGCTCTGGTAGCACTGAACGCCGCCTTCGGCCTGTGGTGGATCACCCAGCGCTCTCACTCGTGGCGGCTCCTGGGACAGTGGATCCTGTCGCACGCGGCCGGTGGCATTCTCTTCCTGCCGTGGGCTCCCATTGCTTTGGGCGCCGCAGGGTGGCGCCCGCCGGACCTCAGTCAAGGTGAAGCCGGCAGAGCCCTGAGCCAAACGCTCTTCGTCGGCACCACCCTCCCGGACGCCCCACTCCACATGATCCTGCCCGTGGCCGGATGCTTGGCCCTCCTCGCCCTGGCGTGCTCATTGAGGGCCCCGCGCCGATCGCCGCGACGCTTCGTCATCTGGGCAGCACTGTCGATCGCGATCCTGCCGGCTGCCATCTTGGCAGCTGCCGGCCTCTACCGCCCGGCCTATCTGAAGTTCCTGATGATGAGCCTAGCGCCGTTGGCAGTGGCCCTGACTGTACCGCTGGGCACGCCGCCGGGCGTGCCCGCGGGCGCGCCCGCCTGCTCCTCGGACAGCCCTGCACGAACCTCTGTACGTACCCCTGCAGATGCTCCTGTACGGGCACGTCTTAGACGTGCCCTCCGCTCCCCCCTCCGCAGATGGCGGCTCCTCGGTGCCGCGGCCCTGCTACTGGGCGGCCTGCTGCCCTATCAGATCCAATCGCTGGAACAGCTCTACACCAATCCGGCGTACGTCCGCGACGATTACCGCGGCATCGCCGCCCAGATCCGTGCGCAGGGACGACCTCGTGATGCGATCCTGCTGAGTGCGCCCAACCAGTGGGAGGTCTTCACCTACTATTACGGCAGCCAGCCGGCAGACACGCTGCCCGTCTATCCTGCGCCCTACCGGCCGACGCAAACCGAAGCCGAGGCCTGGATCACAGATATCATAGCCCGGCACACCGGGGGACGGTTGGTTGTGCTCTTCTGGGGCGACGCGGAATCGGACCCGGAAAGGCTCATCGAGCGGGCGCTCTCAACCCAGGCCTACAAAGCCGGTGACACCTGGATCACGACGGTGCGTTTGGCGTGGTACGGCACAGGGACCGCCGTCCCAGAACCGGACCGGCCGCTCGAGGCTCATTTTGGGGAGGGAATCAGGCTGGTGGGAAGCGATCTCCCGGATACCGAGTGGGCACCGGGCGACATCGTCCCGCTGACTCTCTTCTGGAAAGCAGAAACAACGCCGGAGGAGCGGCTGAAGGTCTTCGTGCATCTCATCGATGGTGCTGGCACCCTCGTCGCGCAGACGGACGCCGAACCGGGAGCGGGCTTCGCCCCTACGCTGACCTGGCAGCCTGGCGAGACCATCGTGGATCGCTAGGGCGTGCAGCTGCCCGCGGACCTGGCGCCGGGACGTTATACGCTATTGACAGGGATGTACCGCTTCTCAGGGGAGCGGCTCAGCATCACGTCGCAGGGCCAAGCTGCTGGCGACGCGCTGCCTCTATACGAAATCACGGTGCAACCGCGGGAGTGATCGCATAGGGCGAGGCATTCCCGACGTGCAGTTGCACCTCGGCAGTATCCTGGACCCGTAACCGGCGTACTGGACAGAGCGACCCCACGGAGATGCACTATTCCGAAAACAGACCTCGCAGAGCCCTGACCCCGCGCACTGAGAAGCGCGTCACCCTCCCCTGAAACGGGGATTTCATCCCCTAGACCGGGGATTTCATCTCCCATGCTCCGCGGACGGAATGGGAGGGGGAACCGGCGGTGCTACCACTTCGGAAGTGACCCTCTGGATCTGCTCTGCGGACCGAAGGCATTCTGATGCCCGGCATCTTGCCCGCTCTGCTCTTTGCGTCGTTTTTTCGTGCTGCGTGGTGTGCACTGGCGAACATGATGTCTACTTCGAAAATAACCACCTGCGACACCATACCCGCCCACTTTGTCGCGCTCGCGCGGACCCCAGTTCGCGCTCTACTCTGCGCGCTGCATTTCCGTGCTTGCGTAGTG
>JAGHDT010000088.1 GCA_021159805.1 Anaerolineae bacterium | reverse complement strand
TCATGAACAACGAGCAGGAGCTCGCCGTCGGCTACCTCAGGAGCCCCCGGTACAACGAAAAACGGTAGATCGGGATACCCGATCTACCGTTTTTCGTTGTACCGGGGGCTCCTGAGGTAGCCGACGGCGAGCTCCTGCTCGTTGTTCATGATGATCTCGAGGCGGCGACCTTGAGCCACCGCCGGCACATCGATGACGTGGATGTAACCGCTTACGTCGGCGTCCTGCGGCAGCAGCTCTGGCAGCTTGTTCGGTGCGTTGTCCAGGAACTCGGCATTGAGCACCGTGCCCGACTTGCCCAGCGTCACCGGCAGGGGGTAGATGGCAGCTTCCACCAGGTCCTGGAAGAAGTGCGTACCATAGGAGGGCTCGGCACCCGCACCGGCATCAGCTCCAGCGATCTCGATCAGCATGCGGGTGTTGTAGATATCGGCGTAGGTGACCTTCACGCCTAGATCGACATCGGAGCTTCCCCACCGTCCCGGACCAGCCAGGATGAAGATCTCGCCGTCCAACCGCCGATTTAGACGTCCTATGACCCGCGCGATCTCAAGTTTGACCGTGGTGTCGGGCGCTCTCCGGTAGTCCTGCGGCCGCACGTAGACGACGTAGCGTATATCGGAGACTTTGCCGTGCGGCACCAACTCGGTGGTCCGGAGAATCAGATCGGATTCCGGGATGGCGTCAGGGATCTCCACCGATTGCTGCTCTTTCCGGCTGGTCTGCGGGCGACACTGCAGCAGATGCACGTCATAGGTGGCGTGGGGATAGCCCGGCGTCACATCCACCGTGAACTCGATATCCACCGGCCACTGATGGTAGCGTTCCAGCTTGCTCAGGATGGCGCGCATCAGTTTGATGAAGTGCCGGTCCTTGACCAGTTGGTTGAATGTCAGAAGGAGGCCGCCCTTCTCAGTGGGAGGTACGCGGGCGAAGATGGGGGAGATGTAGTCGCCTTTGTCCAGGGATGCCAGGTAGCGAATGCCGGGGTAATCGAAGCCGAGCACTTGCCGGACGGGCAGGGACTTCATCTTGTTGTCATCCAGGTCAAGGACGTCAATGAAGTGTTGGGTATATTTGCGAATCTGGGTGGCGCCAACGTAAGGTCGCAGCTCAGGGTGGCTGAGCGCCACAATGCGGGGGTAGTCTCGGGCTACCCGTTGCACGGCGCGGGTGCCGAATCCCGAGACCAACCTCAGAAAACCGTCATCCCGGCGAATCTTGGGGTTCCAGCGGAAGGGATTCCGGCTGTAGCCCACACCGGCAATGGCCGGGAAGACAAAGTTGCGGTAGCGAGTACCCTGTACTGTCTGGATGAGCACGGCCATACGTTCATCGTAGTCAACCAGTCCCATCTGCTGGCGATAGAGCAAGGCATCCGGACTGAGAGTGCTTGCGTACACCTGGCTGATGGCACGCAGCAAGGCAGCCAGGTTCTCTTCAGGGGTGCCTTGGTTGGGGCAGAAGACGCTCTCGTATTTGCCCGCGAGTGCAGCCCCGAAGTGCACCTCCAGCAGGCTTGACGAACGTGCAATGATAGGGGTCTTGCCGAGGCCATCGAGTAGTTCCCTCAGCGCTTCCACGATTGAGGACGGGAAACGCCCCTCCACATAGGATTTCCGGAGGTTTGGATAGTCGGCTGTGATCTCCTCGCTCCGCCGGTACTTCTGGTTCATGTAGTGGGTGAAGCCGTTGATCATCAGGAAGTCGTAGAAGACGTCGGCCCCGATGTAGTAGGAGTCGGGGATGACGACGTGTTTGTGGAGTTCGACAGGATCCTCTGAGCCGGCATCCTCCCGAGTCTGCCCATCGACCGTCTCCAGGATCTTGTGAGCAAGCAGCAAGCCGGCGGCCTTTCCGCCGATCTTGCCACGTCCGATGACACGCTGCCGCACATCGCGCAGATCTCGGACTGTGAAGACCTCCTTAGCAATGCCGATGAATTCCAGCTGATCGCTCAACATACTCTTGATCAGGACGACGATGATCTCACGCAGGTGGTGGCGGACTCGGGCCAGCTGTTCGGCCGGCAAGGCCTCATAGGCCTCTCCCTGATCGAAAAGCAAGTCGATGGGGGCCAGCTCTGGATTGAATCTAAGCGTGACGGGATATTCTTCAAGCGACGGAGATGCGCTGAGCGTACGCTGGATCACCTGATCCAGGCGGTCTGTTGGGTAGTTGTTGGCGAAGTAGAAGTCCGTGAGTTGATCGCGGATGATCGCCAGTCGTGCGTTCCATATTGCGGCGGGTTCTTCTCCGAAGGGATCGCCAAGTCCCTCGCGATGTTGGGAGACGACGGCTTTCTGCGTGACTTCCGACTCGAACGCTCGCTGTGTGATAATGCCCCGCGCGAAGAGCTCGCGGCGCATCAGCTTGCGTATCTCGGGCGCGAGGATCGGATATTGGGCCAGGCGCAGCTGCACGCCGTAGACCTCCTGTAGCTGTTCGTAGCTTCTCTTGTATTCCATTGACATGGTATGTGTTTTCGGATGTTTCAGGTCCAGTACTTGGACGGATCTGGAATAATATTGTACTAGCGAATGTGGAATCTACGAAGGAGAGGGCATCAGGGCTATCGCACTTGAAGTCAGCCGGCATGTCGTACGTCATCCCGAACGAAGATGCTCGTCAACCTTGCCAGCAGGTCACGCCAGTGAGAGACCTTGTGACACTCAGACGGTACCGCGTGTGGCGAACTCGCAGAGTTCGGCCTGGAGTTGCAGCGGTCTTGGGTGCTCAACCCGCTACTAGTGATATGCTGCCAGAGACCTGTCTGCGCATCCCAGGACAGGATCCTTCGCTCTCTTGCAGAAGGATTGAGGGAACTTCCTCAAGCCGCTCAGGATGACGATACTTGCGGGTCTTTGCAGCCTGAACCGCGGGGCCTCATGCGATGGCGGTGATCGGGATGATATACCAGGGGCACGACGAAACCCGAGGTGCGGGGATTTGGGGCTCGTTTTCCCTCCAAAGGGCGATAGCCCCGGAACACGTCCGAGGCAAAGGTCTGTGGGCGGCCTACACGATCAGGATGGCCACGGAGAGTACACCCACCAGTGCGAGGGCCAGCACGTCGCGCCTGTCAAAGTGAAGCGTGATCAGCGACGTGCGGCCGGCTTGGCCCTGATAGCCGCGGGCTTCCATAGCCAGGGCCAGGTTCTCAGCGCGCTGCAGGCTGACCAGAAAGAGCGGCACCAGGATGGGCAAGCTCTGCCGGACCCTGCGTAGTACGCCCCCGCGGCCGGTGCCCCACTCGGCCCCCCTGGACGCTTGGGACTTCACGATGCGTTCGGCCTCCCGGGCCAGGAGCGGGAGGAAGTGCAGTGAGACCTGGACCATCAACACGAAGTCCTGCACCGGCAGCCCGATGCGCGCCAAGGGGTGCAACAATCTATCAAGACCGCGGACAGCTTCCGTGGTCGTCGTGCACGCTGAAAAGAGGGTGATGGCCAGGATCAGCGCGGGGAAGCGCAGCAGGATCTTTGCGCCGTCCATCAGACCCGTGGCTGTGATGCGTATGGGCCCAAAGGTGATCCAGGGCTGCGCTTCGCCCCCGTGCCCAAGCAGAATCTGCAGGGCAACCAGGAAGAGGATGAAGGGCAGGGGGGCCAGGATGCCCTTGATCGCATAACTGAGCGGGACGCGCGCCAGCGCGGTCAAGAGAAAGAGCGCGATGAGGCCCAGACCGATGCCGACCAGGCTTGGTGTAACGGTGATGGCCATCAGCAGCAGCCCTGTGGCGACCAGACGCGTGCGGGGATCCAGGCGATGAATGGCAGACCCTGTGGGGAGGTATTGCCCGATTGTGATGTAGCGCTGGAACTCGAAGTCGTTCATCTGCGCGTCCCTTGCTTAGCTCCCGACAGTGCGCGCGCAAGCGCATGGCTCAAGCGCTCACTGTCAACGATGCCGGCTGCCAGGGGCCAGCCCCGGGAACGCAGGGCCTCAGCGACCTGTGTGACCACGGGCTGCTCCAGTCCCCAGTTCTGCAGCCGATCCCCATCTGCGAAGGTCTCGGCCACTGAGCCAGTGTGCTGTGACCGGCCGTGGTCCATGACCGTGACGTGCCGGGTGAGCGCTGTGACATCCGCCATTTCGTGCGAGGAGAGAATCAGCGTCATACCGGCTTTCCGCAGGCGGTTCAGCCGTTCCAGCAGCTCTGCGTGCGAGCGGGGATCGAGACCCGCAGTGGGCTCATCCAACAGCAGCACGCGCGGTTGCAGGGCCAGCGTGGACGCCAGCGCCACCTTCCGCTGTTCTC
>JAGHDT010000021.1 GCA_021159805.1 Anaerolineae bacterium | reverse complement strand
TGCGGAGGTCGAGACCTTGGTTGAAGAGATCGAGGAGACGGTGGAGGCCGAGCCGGAGGTCGCCGTAGAGGAAGCCGCTGTCGCGGAAGTTCCTGAAGCTGCTGAGGTCGAGGCCTCAGTTGAAGAGACCGAGGAGACCGCTGAGAGCGAGCCGGAGGTTGCTGAAGAGGAAGTCGCCGTCGCGGAGGTTCCTGAAGTTGCTGAGGTCGAGACCTTGGTTGAAGAGATCGAGGAGACGGTGGAGGCCGAGCCGGAGGTTGCTGAAGAGGAAGTCGCTGTCGCGGAGATTCCTGAAGCTGCCGAGGTCGAGACCTCAGTTGAAGAGACCGAGGAGACCGCTGAGACCGAGTCGGAGGTCGCCGATTCTGACGCCGATGATACGGAGTCAGAGAGCTAGGAAACAGCCCAGATGTGTGCTAACTAAGAAAGAGAAGACCACCATCGAGGGCACTGGTTGTCGTCACCAGACGCAGCGTTCTGGTCCACCAATGTAGGACGTGGGTAGTTGTGTGGTGGCGTACTATGTGTGTTTGTAGATGAGCTAGAAGCGCCGGCCTGCAAGGGCCGGCGCTTTACTAATTGAGGCCAGGGGGCTCTATGGACTTGTATGATGCGATTCTGAGCCGTCGGTCCGTACGACGATACCGTGACGAACCTCTGGACAAGAACACGCTTGCCCTGATCGACGATATCGTTGATCACGTCCGCCCCCTTGTTCCAGAGAACCGCTTTCGCGTTCTGCGACGTGATGTCGTCAGCGGTGAGGATCTGATTGCCGCCATGGGTGGCTACGGTCGGATTCTGACACCTCCCCATTACTTGGTTGGGAATACGATCGGTAGCAGGCGGCCCCTTGTTGATCTCGGATACCGCATGGAGCAAATTGCCATCCAAATGGTGCAGTTGGGTATCAGTGTGTGCTTTATCGGCAGCCTGGGCCGCGAGGAAAACGTGCGGATCCGGTTCCGTCTGAATCGGGAGTCCCGTTTTGGGGCATTCTTGATATTCGGACGTGCGGCGGACGGGATCACCGGTCGAACGATCAATGCCGTGATACTGCGAGCCTCGAGCGGCGCGAGCAAGCTGGTAGTTGGCGATGTTTTCTACAACGGCTCTTTCAAGCGCGCCGGTGTGCCGCCGAAGGCGCTTGCACGGATCATCGACGCAGGCCACGCCGCCCCGTCGGCCAACAGCGTCCAGCCGTGGCGGTTCCTCTGGCGCGCTGACACGCTCTATCTCTTCTTGCGCAGACAGAACAGCCGATACGGCAGCAAGCCGGCATTGCAGGAATACCGTTGCTTCGATGGCGGGGCGTGTATGGCCAACGTGATGATGGCGATGGAGAGCACCGATCTGCGGGGTGACTGGGTGCTTCTCGACGAAGGGCAGCCGGATGTCCCCGTGCACCCTGTGGAACTGGAGCCGTTGGCGAAACTACGGCTACGCTAGCGGGCCGCTGCTACGCTAGCGGATGACTATGCGGGTGTGATAATCCCTTCAGTTACCTGGTAGGTGGTAACGCGATCCCGGAAGCTTTCGGGGAACATCTCTGCGTCGGTGGTGGCCAGGATCGTTTGCTCCACGCCATTGAGCAATTCGAGGAAATAGCTGCGACGTGCACGGTCCAGCTCGGCGAGGACCTCGTCCAGTAGCAGAACCGGGGATTCGCCGGTGATTGCCTCCAGCCAGCGCAGTTCAGCCAGGTGCAGGGCCAGCACGACTGTGCGCTGTTGCCCGCGGGAGCCGAATGTGCCGACATCTCGCTCATTGGAGATGAAGCGTACTTCGTCCCTGTGGGGCCCGACTAGCGTCATGCCGCGCTGAATCTCGATGTGCCTCCGCTGTGCAAGCGCGCGGCGATATGCCTCGTAAAGTGCCTCGACATCGACAGGTTCCTCGGGTAGCACCTCAGGCGGGGTGTCGAGTTGGGCGCTGATTGCCGACGGGCGGATCGGGTCGAAACTGGGCTCATATTGCAGCTGCAGCCATGCCTTGCCCCCCGTCATGTCTCTGTGCAGGCGATCAATCTGGACCGTGAGTTCATGGAGCACACGTTTCCTGTACAGTGAGACGGTGACACCGCTGCGCACGATCCGTTCCTCCAGTGGCTCCAACTGCAAGGGGTCGCCGCCGTGCTCGCGCAGATGGCGCAGGAGTGCGTTGCGTCGCGACACGGCATTTTGGTAGGCAGTGTAGACGTCGATGTAGGTGGGATAGACCTGTGACAGTAGATTGTCCAGGTACCGCCGGCGCCCTGATGGGGCTCCGTGGACCAGAGCGAGATCCTCGGGCAGGAAGAGGACGATGTTAAGGTGCCCGGCAAGATCCGCACGGCGGACCGTGCGCTGGTCGATCCGGATGCTTTTCTGCATCCGCCAGCTGCCGTTGGAGATACGCTTCCGTTCCAGCGCGATCTCCAGCGTCTCCGTCCGGTCCTTCCGAACGACCTCGGCTCTGATGTGCGCGAAGGGCATCGCAGCCTCTGCCGCGTTCCAGTGAATGACGTGCTGGTCGGCTGTGGCGAGTGGAGAAGAGCCCAGGGCAAGGAAGGCCATAGCCTCGAGAAGACTGGTCTTGCCCTGCGCGTTTGCGCCCAACAAGAGGATTGGGGCCGCGGGCAAGTCCAGTTCCAGACGGTTATAGGTTCGAAATTGGCGCAGGCTTAGGCTTCGGATATGCATCGACATCTATTGTAGCATGGGCACATGGAACCTCAAGATGCGGCCGTGGGCATCCCGGAAATCCGGCGACTCGCGAGACTGGCCTCTCGCTCTCCCCAGGGGGCAAAAAGGGGCCCCACCGGTACGCCGGATCAGCGGCGTAATCTAGAGCAGTGAAACATGCCCCTGCACAGGGGTAGGGTTGCTTGGGCAGCGGTTTGGTGGTAAGGTACCACAGGTCCAATCTCGCCTGAATTCTGGATTGGTGGCGGGAGTTTGGCAACCGTAAGCAAGGAGGAACCTTCATGAAGCCTAAGCCGATTCGGACCTTCTCGATCATTCCGGCGCTTCCTGAGCAGCTGAAGCCGCTCTTGGCGCTGGCCTATAATCTGCGATGGTCTTGGAAGTACGATATCATCGAGCTCTTTATGTGGATGGACAGCGAACTGTGGGAAAAGACGCATCACAACCCAGTCCGGATGCTTGGCATAATAGACCAGAGCCGCCTGGATCAGCTGGTTGAGGATGCGGGGTTTATGGCGCATCTGGAGCGTGTCTCGCGCTATCTCGACGACTACCAGAAGTCCCGCGAACCGGCGTGGTTTGAACAGAAGTATGGCGAGGTCGACCAATCGCTGATTGGTTACTTCTCGCTTGAGTTTGGGTTGACCGAGTCGCTGATGATCTTCGCCGGTGGCCTGGGTATCCTGGCCGGCGATCATCTCAAGTCCTCCAGTGACCTGGGTGTGCCGCTTGTGGGCGTTGGCCTGCTCTACCAACAGGGCTATTTCCGCCAGTACCTCAATCAGGCAGGGTGGCAGCAGGAAGCCTATGAGTTCAACCACTTCGACAATCTACCACTGATCCTGGAACGGGACGAAAATGGTGAGCCGCTGACCATCCACGTTCAATTGCCAGAACGTCTGGTGTGGGCGCAGATTTGGCGAGTTCAGGTAGGGCGAGTGCCGCTCTATCTACTGGACACCAACGTTTCTCAGAACACACGCCCCCAGGACCGCGATATCACCGATCAGTTATACGGCGGCGATCAGGATCTCCGTATCAAGCAAGAAATCATGCTAGGCATCGGGGGCTATCGAGCCCTGAAGGTTCTGGGGCTGGATCCCACTGTCTACCACATGAATGAGGGACATTCCGCGTTTCTCGGACTGGAGCATATCCGGCAGCTGATGATCGACGCCGGTTTGACCTTTGAGCAAGCACGTGAGGCATCCTCAGCGGGGGCCGTTTTCACCACGCATACCCCTGTGCCTGCAGGGCACGATCGTTTTCCCAAAGACCTTATGCAGCATTATTTCCACGATTTCGTGACGCGCGATCTGGGGCTGGATTTTGATAGATTCATGGGGTTGGGGCGTGAGAATGTCTCTGACAGCAACGAGCCTTTCTGTATGACCGTGTTGGCCATCCGGCTCTCGTCCTATACGAATGCCGTGAGCACGCTCCATGGTGAGGTGACACGCCAGATGTGGCAAGGTCTGTGGCCCGGCGTTCCGCAGGGCGAGATTCCGATCACCCACGTCACGAATGGTGTGCACATCCTCTCTTGGATCTCTCGCGACATGAAGGTGCTGTATGACCGCTATCTTGGACCGCGTTGGCGAGAGGACACCGGTGATCAGGCTGTGTGGCGTTATGCTGCTGATATTGCACCGGGCGAGCTCTGGCGCACCCATGTCCTCCGCCGGGAGCGCCTGGTGTCGTTCACGCGGGAGCGTTTGCGCTCACAACTCGAGGGGCGTGGTGCTTCCCCGAGCGACATCCATGCAGCCGACGAAGTCCTCGACCCCGAGGCGCTGACAATTGGGTTTGCGCGTCGCTTTGCCACGTACAAGCGCGCGACGCTCATCCTGCGCGACCCCGATCGTCTGGATCGGATTCTGAACAATCCGGAGCGTCCTGTACAGATCATTTTCTCCGGCAAGGCGCACCCGCGCGATAATCCCGGCAAGGCGATGATCCAGCAGATATTAGGGCTCAGCCGGCAGGAACGGTTCCGCAATCGCATTGTCTTCCTGGAAGACTATGACATGATTGTCGCCCGTTATCTGGTGCAGGGCTGTGATGTGTGGCTCAACAACCCCTTGGTCCCGCGTGAAGCCAGTGGCACGAGTGGCATGAAGGCGGCTGCCAACGGTGTGCTGTCCCTCAGTACACTCGACGGCTGGTGGGCTGAAGCATATACGCCGGAAGTCGGCTGGGCCATTGGTCGTGGCGAGACCTATGACGACCAAGATTATCAGGCCTGGGTTGAGGCCGAAGCGCTGTACGAATTGCTGGAGCGGGATGTGGTGCCTATGTTCTACGAGCGCAGTGGACGGATGCCGCGCCGCTGGGTTGGCAAGATGAAGGCGAGTATCAGTGCCTTGTCTTACTTCTTCAATACCAATCGCATGGTGGCCGAATACGCGGATCGGTTCTATATGCCGCTGGTGGAGCGGTATCGGAAGCTGTCGGCGGATGACTTCGCCGGTGTGAAGCATTTATCCGAATGGCGGCACCGGCTGATGAGCTCCTGGGCACAGATTCGGGTAGAGTCCGTTGAGGGCGACCTGCCCTCGGAACTGCATGTGGGGGAGACATTCCACGCAGAAGCCAAGGTCTTCCTCGGGGAGCTGAACCCCGATGATGTCTGTGTAGAGCTCTACGTGGGGCTGGTGAATCCTGATGGTGAGTTGGTCAGTGGTGTATCGGTGCCTATGGAGTCAAAGCGATCTCTGGATGGTGGTCGGTGGCTTCTTGGAGCCGAGGCGATGTGCGAGATGAGTGGCGTACATGGGTACACTGTGCGCGTCCTGCCCAAGCACCCGGATTTGGTGACGATGTTCCAGCTCGGGTATATTCGCTGGGCCGGCTAGGTTGAGATCACTTCGAGCAGACGTGGCTGACCCGCCAGATCGGGCAGGACGTCAATGCAAGCTCTGGGGAACGCGGTTTGGGCAAGGGCCTGGACCGCATTTCCCTGTTTCTCGCCGATCTCCACCAGCATACAGCCGCCGGGGGCCTGCCGGCGCCGCGCCTGGCTCAGCAGCCGTCGGATCAAATCCAGGCCTCGCAGGCCGGCGAGCAATGCGGACCTCGGTTCTTGGCGGACCGAGTCAGGCAGCTGCTCCCATTCCGGGTCAGCAACATAGGGGGGATTGCTCAGTATCAGATCAAGCGGGCCTGAGAATGGGGCCAGCAGGTCGGCCCGAATGCAGGTGACCCGCGATGCCACGTCGTGATGCCGTGCGTTGGTCTGAGCTACAGTCAGTGCCGCAGCGGAGATATCGCCGGCTGTAATGTGGAGCGCCCGCTGCATCACGGCCAGCGTCACTGCGATACAGCCTGAGCCCGTGCCGATGTCGGCGATCCGGCGGGATGGGTGCTTCTGTAGCCAGTCTAGGGCCCGTTCGACGAGGAGTTCGGTCTCCGGTCGCGGTATCAACACCGCCGGGGTGACGGCAAACTCAAGCCCGCAGAACTCAATGTGGCCGGTGATGTAGGGTAAGGGGGTTCCTTCTGCACGCCGGTGCACAACCTCCGCATAGCGACACACCTGGGTGGAATCCAACTCCCATTCAGGATGGGCGAAGAGGGTGGTGCGGTCGCATTGGCGTAACTCCATGAGCAGGATCTCGGCCTCAAGATGTGGGCGCTCGGCGGTGTGAACCAGCTTCCGTGCGGCCCAGAGCAGCGCTTCGCCCACGTTCATTCCCGTGGCCTGCCAAAGCGACAGCGTCCGGCGGCTCTCGTGGGTTGCCCGCACTGTGTGCAGAGCATCAGCTCTGCGTCCGAGTCCTCTCTGCTGGACATCAAGCTCTCTTCCTTACTAGCCCCCTGAGACGACGGAAACGACTTTCACCAGGTCTCCGGGCATAAGGTATTGGTCCTCTGCTATGAGTTGCCCGTTACTGACCACGAGCACGGTCTCGGGAAGGACTTTGATCACCGTGAGCATCTGTATGACAGTCAGGCGGCGATTGAAGGTCCATGTCTCAGCACCATACGCTATCTGTATCACAGCAGCCTTTCTGCACCAGTAGACGACCAAAGCGGGAGCTTGACAGAGCTCCCGCTTCCGTTGAGTCTGATTCCGATAGCCTATTCTCGGCTAAATCGGGTTTCCAGCTCTTCCAGAAGCTCAGCCGCCTCGACGAGTTTGTCCAGCGGATTCTGGTCCCCCGTGAAATACCGGTAGTCACAGGGCATCACATCCAGCTTGGCGACCAGTGTGC
>JAGHDT010000553.1 GCA_021159805.1 Anaerolineae bacterium | reverse complement strand
GTATGGCGCCGCCCCCACAGACCACGCTCGAACGCATCCGCTGGAAGGCGCCCTACCCGCTCCTCCGGCACCATTTCGGCCTGCCGACCGAGACCATCGAGCCGACCATCGCCGGGATCGCCCGCATCGCGGACGCGGGCGTGCTAGACGTGATCTCGCTGGGCGCAGATCAGGACGCACAGGAGCACTTCTTCCGGCCCGATCTCCAGGATCCCAAGCGCAAGGGAGCCGGCGGCGTGCCGCTGCGGAGCGAGGCCGACCTGGGGCGGCTATATGCCGCCGCGCAGCACGGTAGCTTCCCCTTGATGCGCTCCTACTCCGGCACCGCGGATCTGCTCCGCTACGCCGAGGTCCTCCGCCGGACGATCCACAACGCCTGGTGCGCCACGTCGCTCTTCTGGTTCAACGCCATGGATGGCCGTGGCCCGCAGGACCTCGAGACCTCGATCCGCGCGCATCAGGCCTTGATGGCCTGGCACGGCCGGCGCAACATCCCAGTTGAGGGCAACGAACCCTACCACTGGGGCATGCGCGACGCACCGGACGTGATCTCCGTGGCGGCGTCTTATCTCTACGCGCACAGCGCCCGCAAGGCCGGCGTCCAAGACTACATCACGACCTACATGTTCGAGAGTCCACCGTTGCTCTCCAACCGCATGGACCTCGCCAAAGCGCTGGCGCAGATCCGGGTGGCCGAGGGCTTCGCCGGCGACAACTTCCGCATCTGGCGCCAGACGCGGACCGGTCTGCTGAGCTATCCCGTTGATCCGGCCCGCGCGCGGGCACACCTCGCCGAGTCGGTGTATCTGCAGATGGCGCTCAATCCCGCCATTCTGCACGTCGTGGGATACTGTGAGGCGGACCACGCAGCCACAGCGGGGGAAGTCATCGAATCCGCCACGATGGCACAACAGGTCATCGAGACGGCGCTCAGCGGGCAGCCGGATATGCTAGCGGATCCCACCATCCAAGAGCGCACCGAGGAACTGGTGAGCGAGGGGCTTGTGCTCATCGATGCCATTCGCAGCCTGGGGGAAACAGACGCCGAGGACCCACTCAGCGACCCGGTCACCCTGGCGCGGGCCGTCAAGATCGGGTTGCTCGACAGCCCACAGCTCCAGCGCAACCGCTTTGCCCAAGGCAGAATCCGCGTGCGTGCGTTGGCCGGTGCCGTCGTAGCCGTCGATGAAGAGAATCACCCCATCTCCGAGCGCGAGCGCATCGCAAGCGTGCTGGCACGGACATAGAGATCACTGCCATCTGCGAGCTTTGGGGCTTTCCGTCAGGCCCAAAGCTCTTCTGCCCACTATCCGAAGCATCTTCACGCCAGGCCGCGCACGCCCCTAACACGCCGCCAGGACGTGGGGTCGGGCGTCGCCTGCCTCGTTAGGCCATCGGATCAGGCGGATCTCGCCGCCGGCGACCTCCAAACCGGTGATATCGCCATCCTCATAGCAGCAGCACCCGGTATTGAAGTAGCAGGGCTTCGCCAGCCGGAAATCGTTGTCATCGGCCGAGCCCGTGCGCGCAGACGCCGTGCGCTCAGTCGCGCCGGGCTCGTCCACGCTGATCCACTCCAGCGTGGACAGAAGCACGGCCTGGGCCTCAAGCTGCACCGGAGTCGGCGGGACGTCGGTGACGAGCTCTAGCCGGGCCAATACCTCGGCAATCTGCGCAGCGTGGGATTGCGACCGGAAGACCGGCCGGTGGGTATGTCCCGCGACCAAGACCACACCGGACCGCAGCGCAGCCCACGCGTAGATCGCACGGTTCAGCTGATGGCTCAGATCCCAGCTCGTGGCCGGCGTGTTGGTTGACGCACCCGTCAGCCGCTGGAAGGGGCGCCACAGGTAGCGGATCACCAGACGTGAAAGCCACGACCAGCGGTCACTGGGCGCATCGCCCTGATGCCCGTGGACTACGAACAGCGATCCCAGTGACGTGTCCCCGTCGACGACATCGATCAGCAGGCTCTCGTGAACCCGAAGCGCCGGGGGAGCGTAGACCGGGTCGAGGAATGTGTGGACGCGGGCCGAATACTGCCACTCATCATCGTGTTGCCCCAGATGCGGATGTAGCGCCCCGCCCTGTGGAACTGCACCTCCAGCGCATAGCTGCGTGGATACGCCTTCAGCACCGCGGCAGGTCAGTCCTCCCACAGCTCCTCAACGTCGCCGATCAGGACCAGCGTGTAACCCAACCGGTTGTAGTACGCCAGGGCCGCGTTGAAAGCCCGCTCGGCACGCCGAAAATCGTCGGCGCCATTCCGCGCGCCGCGGTGCAGATCGGACAAGAAGACGTAGCGGTCCCCGGACATATCCAGGGTCACACGAAACCCCTCGGCACGCCGGTGCACGGCCCGCTGGCGGACAGCGTCATAAGCGGTCGCCACCCGCGCCTGACACGCTTCCTCTGATCGTGACATTTCAGTTGCCCTAGGACCTTCCTTGTTCACGAAAGACGTCCTACTTGCTCTGAGATCAAACGGCAGGGAGATGGCGGTTGTCATCTCTCGCAACACGCGCCGGATGGCGATGGCGACTACGACGATCGCACGCCCGTCAGTTCTTCATAGATGCGGACCATATCCCGCATCCCAGGGAGCATACTCGCCAGCATATCCATCACCGGCAGGCCATAGGGACATCGCTCTTCGCAGATCCCACACCGTGTACACGACTCGATGGCAGCGATCTTCTTCGGGCGCGTCTCCAGCTCTCTCTCCATGCGCTCACGGCTCCAGGGGAAGGCGCGGAACGCCTCAGAGCCCATCGTGCGGTAGTGGTCGTAGACCACATCGGTGCCCAGGGTGATAGCTATCGGAATCTCCTGGGGGCACGGATGGCACAGCCCGCAAATGCGACAGCGCACGTGCTCCAGCTTGTCCCGGATCTCCTGGGTGGTGAAGCGCTCCTTCGGCGTCAACGCAAGGGATTGCCATCCCACGGCGGTGTTCTCTTCCAACTCTGCCAATGTAGTGGTCCCGGGGACTACCGAGGCGACAGACTGGTTGAGCAGCCACTTCAGCGCGAGCGGGGCCGGTAGCAGTCCAGTGGCCAGGGGCTTCATAATCGTGACGCCGACGCCCCTCTCGTGACACAGGGGGATCAGCCTGTCCAGCGGCTCGCGCTCCACCAGGTTCATCGGCACGAGGATGACCTCGAAGTCAAAGCGATCAAGCGCCTCGATAAGCAGCTCGCTCCGGTGGCTCGTACAACCGATGTGGCGAGTCATCCCCTGGTCCCGGGCCTCGATCAACGCCTCGATCGCGCCGCCTGATCCGAGGCGCCGGTCCATGTCTGCTTTGGAGTGGAGTGCGTGGAGGTGCAGATTGTCCACATAGCCGGTGCGCAGCCGTTCCAGGGACTCGTTGATCTGGCGCCAGGCGTCGTCTCGCGTCCGTGCGCCCGTTTTGGTGGAGATGACGACGTTGTCCCGCCGGCCCGCCAGCCCGAGGCCCAGTTTGATCTCCGCATCGCCATAGACGCGGGCGACGTCGAAGTAAGTAACGCCCAGCTCCACGGCGCGGCGCACGATCGCGGTGGCCACCTCCGTGCGTGAGGAAGCCAGTTGGACGCAGCCTAACCCGATGGCGGAGACATCAAGTCCGGTACGCCCCAGTTTTCGAGTGTGCATAGATACTCCCCTGGTCGTGTTGGAGGATGAAGTTCGCATAGGGTAGTCCGGGAGGAGGGTGCTGTCAACACCACGCACTGCGAGGCGTCCGCTGGAACGATTTTGGCAGGGAAGTACCGGTGTGCTATAGTCAGTATTGGCGACACTGAGCGGGATAGGACCTACCCCCCGGCCCCCTCCCAGGGTGGGAGGGGGAGGAGATGACCAAACAGATTGCGCGAACGCGATGAAGGGCCAAACGAAGTGCGTTCGCAGGTTTGCCTCGCAGGTTGGGAGGGGAAGCCGGTCAAGGGAGCGATTGCGTGAGTGTGGCGAAGGGGCATATCACGTGAGTTACTGGAGTTTGGCGTATTTGAGCTAAACAGAACAGAAGAACCTTAACAAGCCTGAGTCATCCGCGTAACACGGGATGGGGCCAGGACCGATCCAGGGATAACCGGATCGGTTAGAACGCCCCAAGCGCGGCATGGTAGCGAGTGTCAGCTAGGCGCAGCTGGCGCCGAACAACCCAGGAAACGCTGCAGCACGAGCTGCAGGTCATTCGTTTGAATGGCCTGGGTACAGGCTGCGATGAGCACCTGGCGTCCGTGTTCGAGACGGTGCTGCCGAATGATGGTGGCCGGTACCCTGCGCTGATTGGCCTGGTCGTCATGAGTGAGCCGCCACTGCAGATAGACCAAGGCCAGATAGACAATCGCATACCACTTCTCTGCGGCTTCGAAGGACTGCACACGAAAGTCGCCCAAACCCAGGGCCTGCTTGAGATAGAAGTTGTCGACTTCAATGGGCCACCGCTTCTGGTAAATCGTCAGCACTGCTTGGGCACTCAGCGTCAAATCGGTGCACAAGAAGTACTTAGGGCGTGTATCCCTAGAGTGCCGTTTACTGATGAAGACACAGACGTCAAAGGGCAGCTTGTTCAGCGCGCCTTGGATCTGGCGCACGCAGTAGTGCCGCGGCTTCTTGTCTGTAGCGGTCAACCTGACGTGCAGGTACCGCCGGTGCTTGAGATCACGGTTCCATTGTGACACTTGCTTCCCATCCAGGCAACGATTGGACTTCAGAGCACAGATAACGTGCCAGCCTTGCCGCCGACAATACTTTAGGAGCTTGCCAGATGCGTACCAGCTGTCGAACAGGACGTACACCTGAAAACCCGTGGGGAGTTCCTGCGCTAACGCCGCGAGCATCTCACGCGCCAAGTTGTACTTGCTGCGAAACCGCAGCCGCTGCTCGCGAGATCGCCGGCGGTTTAGCCGCCGCACGGTCTTCTCCCGCAGGTAGAGCCGGTGGTCATAGCTATACGCCAGCGTGCCCAGCTGCACGCGTACTTCGACATGCACCACACCATTAGTATACGCTGCCTTCCGACGCGTGCTCTTGGTGTGATCGTGATGGAAGTCCACCGCTTCCAGATGCCGGGTCCCCTCATCCTTGCCGGTCAGACAGTCGTCGATACTGACAAACAACGTATGATCACCGCTCAGGTTGGCATGGGCGATCAGCTCCGTCATCACGAACGCGCGCAGCGGTTCTCGGATATCTTGTACTGCCCAGGGACTGATCCGCAGGCAATCTGCTGCATTCGTCGGATCCGGCGCGTCCACGATCATCTCGTACAGCGCGCTCAGCGTCTTGTGCCGCATCTCGCCCACGATCACCGTATCGGCAATCCGCGTCACGTGCTTGCGCTGCGGCTTGCTCAGATTCAACTTTAAAAGAGCGATGAAACTTACCAATTGGGGAGAAACGTGTACAATGCGCTTGAGCAAGAGAGACCTCCGTAGACTTGGGTTTCGTCACCACAATTCTACACCAGTTCTCTCTTGCTTTCTTTTTTCTGCCGCGTTTTCGCCAAAGTCCAGTAGTGAGAGGGTTGACCCTTGTCATATAGATCCAATCTGGCCGGGAACTCAGAGGGTCTGTAAAATGTTCTCTCAAACATGAACTGACTATCAACGTCGAAATATAGAGTCTCCTCAAGATTCAAGTTTTGCTCTTTCACTTCGACATGTCCTTCATTCAGCAATCACAGATACATTATGATCAACCAATGCGGCTTGGTGATCGGTAAATGTCCGGATAGGTGCTTACGTGATACTCTACAGATGTCCATATTCTCAAACCAGCGGATGTAAGCCGCCGCTGTCGTTATCGTAGTGTTCCTTTGCCCCACATCTACTTCGACAGAACTTCTCTGTGCAGATATGATTCCTGGGCGGTGATGAAGAGAAGGTCTGTGGAAGTCCTTGAATTTCGCATATTCTAGGAAGAACCTCTGTGGGGTTTTATTGCAGAACTTGTCACCAGCGTATCATGATTTCGTTCCATGAGCAAGCCCAGATCTCTGGAGACTCATATGATACACCCGAAGCTGTCGTGTCGTTAGCATAAACCCGCCGAGTGTGTTAAACTACTGCCCTGGTGACGCCATCGACCCGGGATCCTGTCCTCAGCTCCTTCCGTCGCCGACGTGCTTGACTTGCAGTTCTGCCACCGACTGTCTTGACTCACCAGAGGAGGTGCGTGTGAACGAAGCGAACTCCGACGTAGTTGATCTCTCTACAATGGAATCGATCTACGAGACGTACAGTGATCAGCCGGGGGCTCTGATCCCCATATTGCAGAAGGCGCAGGATGTCTATGGTTTCCTGCCGCCAGAGGTCCTGCAGTGGATTGCCGATCGCTTGGATATTGCCCTGGGCAAGGTCTATGGTGTGGCCACCTTCTACTCACAGTTCTATCTGGAGGGCCGCGGCAGGCACGTACTCAAGTTGTGCGACGGCACCGCCTGTCACGTGAAGGGCGCGCAGGCATTGGTCTCGGCTGTTGAGGCAGAGTATCATGTCCGGCCCGGTGAGACCACCGAGGATGGCGAGTTGACCTTGGAGGTTGTCTACTGTCTGGGGTCGTGTGCCCTGGCGCCTGTGGCGGTGCTTGACGGCGAGATCATGGGGCGGGTGCAGCAGGATGGGCTGCTGGCTGCAGTGAAGAAGCGGTTGGCGTCGGCGCCAAGCCCTGTCGGTCAAGGAGAGCCCCATGGCATTGAGTGAGATGAGTCGTCTGGACGCCAGACGAGAGCAGGCAAAGCAGCATTGGCAGGAGAGATTGAGCGCCGATCTCTACATTACGATCGGTGTGGGGACGTGTGGCTATGCCGCCGGTGCGGCCCAAAGCCTGGACGCGATCCGTGCGGAGCTTGAGAAGCGCAATCTGCAGGCCACGATCAAGGAGGTGGGCTGTGTTGGGATGTGCTCCTACGAGCCGATGGTCGAGCTGCAGGCGAAGGGGCGCCCTCGCCTGAACTACGGGATGGCCACGGCGAGCGTTATCCCCGAGATCTTCGCCGCGTATTTCGAGGACGCGCCCTTGGTCACCGGTGTGATTGTCGGGCAGGTGCAAGACACCGCCACCTGTCTTGCGGCAGGGACACTGCACTCCTTGACTTTCGTGGATCCTGAGCGCGGCGAGGTCATCCCTTTCCAGCAGAAGCAGCATCGCGTTGTTCTGAGCAACTGTGGCTTGATCGACCCGGAGTGCCTTGATGATTATCTGGCTCTCGATGGCTACCTGGCGCTGGCTACCGTGTTGTCCGATATGACGCCGGAAGCCGTGATCGACGAGATCACAGCCTCCGGCCTCCGCGGGCGCGGTGGTGCCGGTTTCCCTGCCGGGGTCAAGTGGCGTTATGCGCGGGCAACCCAGAACTGGCCCAAGTATGTGATCTGCAACGCCGATGAAGGGGACCCCGGCGCGTTCATGGACCGCTCTGCCCTTGAGGGCGATCCTCACTCCT
>JAGHDT010000399.1 GCA_021159805.1 Anaerolineae bacterium | reverse complement strand
AGAAACCGGGGAACCGAAGGTAAGTGACGGGTGAAGCCGATGGGAGCACGCGGAAAAGACCTGCGTAGAGCGACGGAGACAAATCCCTCAGGAATGCCTCCTTGATCACATAGCCAGACTGAACACTCCACATGTGGCCCAGGTTGATATAGACACCAGCATCCCCTCCCCCAAAAAGAAACTCCGCAGGATGGAAAAACAGGAGCCCCGCCACCACTATGATGCAAAGCAGTCCTGTGTCCAGACGCGTCCATGATCCCAGAGCCAGAATCCGGTGTTGTTGCCTCCTCCTCAACAGATATGCCCATACCGTGCCAGCAACCACCAGCACTGCCCCCAACACATATTTCTGGTTCAGATGCTCAGTGACAAGCAGAAGCCACGCCAGCCCCCCCAGGACAAGTGTGCCTAGCAGCGTGCTGACGAAGACGCGCTCGACAAGCCCTTCGTCACCCCCATCGCCATCTCTTGCCCCCAGGGAAAGCCACGCCATCAAAGGATGACCAATCATCCAAGTCACCACCAGCCAGAGTGAGAACACAAGAAGACCCCATGCCAAGTCCTTGATTACTCCGAGACTCACTATTCCCATCGGCAAACCTATCCCCTTTCATCCCTCTGGGAGCGGATCCGTATAATCCGAGCAGGATTTCCAACCGCCACAGCCCCATCCGGCAAGTCAGATAAGACAACAGCGCCGGCTCCAATCAAGACATCGTCGCCTATGGACACGCTTCCCACGATTTTGGCTCCGCTGCCTACAAATACATTGTCCCCGATCTTAGGTGCTGCGGGGACTGGCTGTTCCCAACTCCTCCCGGCAACAGAGACCCCTGGCGCAACCGTAAAATTCGCCCCGATTCGGGTCAAAGGGTGAAAACCTATGTTACCAGTATGCATGATGAAGAAACCTGGTCCCACATGGATGCTGGCAGGCAGACGAATACCAGAGAGAGCTTCATTCAACTTTTGGGCAACATATCCCAGATAACCAAGAAGCGTTCTTAACGTTCTATTCCGAAGCCGAGAGACGTGGAAGTTCACCCGATATATGATCACGGCATGAAGTTCCCACTGGGAAAGCATCATCATAACGCGCCAGAACGGCGCCACGTCTTCGGGATAGGCATTCCAGAAACGCCTGAGATCCTCGCGGAGATAGGTGAAGTAACGCACGCTGTCTTCCCTTTCGCGCAACAGAGATCCAAGAAGATTCTACCACGGAGCCATCTAGAGACCCAAACGAAAACCCGCCGCATGATGACACAATGCGGCGGGAGGGGAAGCCTGACCTTGAACTCAGCAGCGCGAACAGGTCTGGGCGTGACTGCTATCGGATCGTCAACGGCAAGAATGTCCTTTCAACTTTGTCAACAACGTGAACCGTCAATGGGACTGAGGTCGAGAACACCGGATCTCCCTGCGCCGACCAAGCTTCAAGCATAAGGTCGCCAAGGCAGTGATCTCCCAGTCCCAAACCAGCCGTATCGACCTGAACTGTTAACACTTGTCTCTCACCACCCACTATTACACCACTGGCAGGCTCCACAGTCACTCCCGACGGTGCCTGCGTCTGCCAACGGATCTCCTGGCCATTTAGGCTGGAAATCCAGATGCGCACCGTTGCGACACCGGACGTGCTATCGGCCATGAGGAACAGAGAGTTCACAGATGCTTGAAGCGCTGGCGCAGGTGGGAAGCTAGCCCGATTTGTGGTGTCCTTTCGCGCGTACAGCCATGCTCTAGTCGTATCGTCTGGCAGCGGCACATCGAAGTCCCAGATGTAGATCGCGCCTGGATTCCCTCCAGAACGCGCCCCCGCTGCGACTAGCTCGACCGCCCCATCGCCATCCACATCACCAATAGCGGGCGTTTTTGCCACTGTGAACTCAGTGGTAAGTGACCACTTACTCGATGGGAAGTTATCGCGCGTCAGCTGAGTCCCGTAGCGATCCCACACCACAATCTCCCAATTCGAGGGTAAGATCACCTCGTAGTGACCATCACCCGTCAGATCCGCGATGACTGGTGAGGCACTGGTCGGCACATGCACGACCTGCCCTGGTGCCGAAGGAACCGTCGCCAGTACCGGCCAGCCAGGCAGAGGTTCTCCGCTCCCATCGAAAACGTAAACCCGAGCGTCGTTAGTGTTGACGATCACCTCCGGCTCGTCATCGTCATCGATATCCGCCAATGTCGGTGAGGCAAACGCAAAATCTGAAAGCATCACAGGCCAACCCGGCAGTGCATGCCCCTCATGATCCCATGCGTAGATAGCCTTCGTCACAGGATGCGTACGGCCATAGGGAGCACACTCGGGCTCATCCCAGCAGTCGCCCGTACCCACCACGATATCAAGCCATCCGTCGCCGTCCAAATCCCCTAATGCAGGAGACGACCAGACCACTTCATCAATCTGAATTGGGAACCCGGGTAGAATTGACCCATCCTCGGCATTTAGAGCAAAGACTAACCCTCCGTCCTGCGTGTTGAAAGCAGGCTCGTAGTGCGAATCAGCACCGATGACGATCTCCGGGCGACCATCGCGATCAATGTCGCTGACTGCCGGAGATGACCAGATTGTGTCACGCACAAATCGCTCCCAGACAAGACTGCCATCAGCGTGAAGCACCCGGATGTAACCGTCGTAGCCACCATAGGCGATCTCGAGCGTCCCATCGCCGTCCACATCAACCAGCGCAGGGCTGCTATAGACGCCATCCGGAATTCCGTCGTGGTTGAAGTCCTTGGAGTTGTACCGCCAAAGAAGTTGACCACTGTGCGAGAACGCGACAACAGCACCTGGGGCACTGGGGGTCAACGTGCTACCCACACCGACGACAACTTCGTTCCACCCGTCGCCATCCAAATCCCCAATGGCCGCCTTGCTCTCAATGGAGGCACTGCCCGTATCATGCCGCCACAGCAACTGACCGTTGCCCTTATATGCATGAACCACACCATCGTATCCTCCCACGACGATGTCATCAACGCCGTCCCCGTCGAGGTCGCCCAGGGCCACGCTGCTGCGGATCCAGTCACCTTGCACATCCACAATGCGGCGCCCGGTGGGCGTCGCCGCGCTGACCAACGCAGCCCCATTGCCAAACAGGCTGAACAAGAGCGATGCCGCTGTAAGCGCCACGAATACAACGCCTGCAACCCACTTGTTCTGCCGGTTCATTGTACCCTCCTCTACCCACACGGTTTCTTTAACTATATTCTAACCGTGTACGCCGCAAAAGTCAATACCTCAAAGATTAAAAATACGTTAGACCATGTGCCGCGCAGGCACTCGCCATCTATGTAGCACCGAAGGCGTGAACGGATGCCATTTGCGGCCTGATGCGCCAAACTTCCGCGAAGCCGCAGGGGATGACTAGATGCGCCCAAGGAGACGGCGTCCGGCACCCAACACCCGCTGGACACCAACGCGGTTCACTAAATGGTTGAGTAAACCATTGTAGAACCGAAAGACCCTGAGTTGTCGTGCGTGCCCAGCGCCGAGGCGCTCAATCTGTTCCTGAAACAGATCCGAAGCATATGCATAGAGCTGCCGATCAAGTTGTGTCACTTGGTACAGCAACTCCTGGGTTTCCACCGGGATCTCTTCCCTATGAGGCCGCCCCACAACCACGTTGCGTCGGACGTAGAAGATCTTTCGCCACCCAAACCTTGTAATGACCCCCAAAAACTGGACCACATGCTAAGTGAAAGTAAGATGCAGAAATGAGCGCATGTGGAGGAGTGATGAGCAAACGACGGCGGTACAGTGCAGCTTACAAGTTCAAGGTAGCCCTGGCAACGGCCAGAGGTGACAAGACCCAGAGCCAGTTGGCACAGGAATATCAACTGCATCCGAGCCAGATCAGCACGTGGAAGCGGCAGTTACTGGAAGAGGGGGAGAGGGTGTTCGAGCGCGGAGGAGGGCGAAGCGAGCGAGAACAGGCAGCGCGGGAAGCAGCGTTGTATGAGCAGATCGGGCGGTTACGGATGGAGCTGGAGTGGCTCAAAAAAACTACGGTAGCAAAACGGGCTAGACAAGGGGGCGATTGGGCGTAGAGT
>JAGHDT010000588.1 GCA_021159805.1 Anaerolineae bacterium | reverse complement strand
GTTCCAAGTACCTGTTCCCTAACAGCAAAATGCACTGCCGCCGGTACCGCATAGTCGAGGCTCTGGTGGTACCGCTCGTGGTTGTAATAGCGGAAGTACGCTTTCAGGATCTGTCGTCCAGTATACGCCAAGCCGAGATCCACTGTAGTGTGTCCCGTGCTCAACCCCTGCGGCTCTCCGATCCCCGCTGAATGGCCTACACGAGCACCGTCAGATGGCTCTGCGAGAGTGTGCATCCCGGTGTCAGAATTAGTGGGTTATGAGGGCCTGCGAGGTGCCCTTGATCCTGAGACAGGCGGCGACGTACTCGAGACGATCTGCTGTGTGTAGTGATATCCGGTCAATAGGCTTCGAGTGCTGAGCGGTGTACTTCAGCGTCGGTCATACAAGTCTGAATGATTGATACCGGTTGGTTTGATACCCCAAGGTAGGGCAAGAAAATGCAAATCTCCAGAAAATTGAGTGTTCTGCTGGGCATAGGTTTGGTTGTGGTTGTCGTGGCCGGCTGTGGCGGCGGCTCAGCGGTAGACTTGGATATGGCCTCCAAATCCGACTTGCCGTCGGAGGTGCGCAGTGCTCCGACTACCGTGCGGGAGAGTTATCAGTTCGCCGTCGCGAATCCCGGGGTCCTCGAGCAGGTCCCCTGTTACTGTGGTTGTGGGGCGATGGGGCACACCTCAAACTACAGCTGCTACGTGGAGGGCACCGATGCGTCAGGAGAGACTATCTTCGATGGGCACGCATTGGGCTGCTCGATCTGTGTCGACATCACGCAGGACACGATGCGTCTTCTGAAGCAGGGCAAATCGATCGCCGACATTCAGGTCTACGTCGATCAGCGCTACTCGCAGTATGGCCCGCCGACTAGACATTAATGTGATCTGATGGCAAGGCGCGCCATTCGCTGGCCCGTCTTGCTCTCGGCAATCCTGCTCGTATTGCTCGTCCCCTTGCCGCTCGCTCGGACTGAGCCTGAGGAGCGCACCTTTCACATCAGGGCCTCCCAGTTCAGCTTTGACCCCGGTACGGTGGTGGTCAACCCTGGGGACCGGGTGACGCTGGAGGTCGAGGCTGTCGATATGGTCCACGGCATCTATGTGGACGGCTATGGCCTCTCTGTGACCGCTGACCCCGGGCAGACAGCACGTCTGACCTTTGTGGCGGATCGCGCCGGTTCGTTCCGCTTCCGCTGCTCCGTCGCCTGCGGCGATCTGCACCCGTTCATGATCGGCCGGCTGCGAGTAGGGCCGAACCAGCTCTTGATCCGCGCCGTGGCAGCAATGGCGGTCGTGATCGCTTGGGGACTGGTCTTCGCCGACCCGATGTTTCGCTGGCCTGGGCTGGAGGGCGCGTGATCGGCAAGCGGCCGGAGCGTGTCAATCTGAGCCGTATCCCCTGGCTTTCCTCACTGCTGCTCAGCCCGTGGCCGCTTTTCCTTGTCCGCGCCGTAATGCTGGCCGGTTTTGTCTTCACGGTCCTTGTCGGGCTGCTGGGAACGCCTGTGGGCGGGCGCAACTTCGCGATCATCTTCGTCTGGATCGCCTGGTGGACGGTTCTCAAACTGATCCTGATCCCACTTGGTGGACGTGCCTGATGCAGCGTCTGTCCTATCCCCGTGGTAGGGGAGTGGGTCCAGCAGGGCGGTATCCTGCGCCCGGGCAAGGGAATTGGCTTGCAGTTGCGCTGGCCACGGAAGCTGTGCGGCAGCCGGCTGCAGCTGGCTGGGTTTGCCTTTATGGGGCTGTTTAGCGCGGTGCTGTTGACCGTGCCAAGCGCGACAGGCTGGATTCTCCTGATCCTGATCGTGGTCGCGGTGGTGCTGGGTTTGGTCTATGAACGACGGGTATTCTGTCGTCATCTGTGTCCGATCGGCGGCTTCATCGGGTGGTATGCGCAGCTGGCACCGCTGGAGGTGCGGGTGCGCGATCGCGCGGTCTGTAGAACATGCTCAGACAAGCCTTGCTACGAAGGCTGCACTTGGGGTCTCTTCCCATCTGCCCTCACCCAGAATCTCGACTGTGGGTTGTGTATGGCCTGCCTGAGGATCTGCCCGTACGACAACATGGCGCTGCGGGTGCGACCCTTCGGCGCGGACCTCGCTGTACAAGCTGCTCCACGACAACTGGATCGAGCGTGGTTTGGGCTTTTCCTGCTTGCCTGCTCGCCGATTTATACCGCAGTGATGTTGGGTCCCTGGGGCTGGCTGACAGAAGCCGCCTACGCCGTCGGTTCGCCGGCGTGGCTTCGCTACGCCGCGGCTTTCCTCGGCACCAGTCTGGGCATCGTGCCAGGGCTCTTCTGGCTCGCCGTCTGGGTCGGGTGGTGCTTCGATGGGCGATCGGGGACCCTGAAGCGACGGTTCACTCGCCTCAGTTATGCGCTGAGCCCGCTGGGGCTGACGGCTTGGATAGCGTTCACGCTGACTTTTGCCTTCAGCAAGCTGGCCTACGTCTGGCCGGTGATGTCGGATCCACTGGGTGTGGGCTGGGACCTCCTGGGTACGGCGGATTGGGCGTGGCAGCCGTACCTGGTGGACGCGACCCCGGTCTTGCAGGTCTTGGTGTTGCTGGGGGGGATGCTCTGGACGGTCCTTGAGACACGGCGGGTCGTGTCATTGAGAGCATCGCTACCGGTGATCATCTATGGCACGGCGTTCACGGCTATAATGCTCTGGCTGTTGTTGTGAGACAAGTACTCCGATCAAGCTGCCTTCGTCTGGACTCCCGACCCCCGCTGAAACATGCCACCCGATGGCCAGGTTGCGCAGATTTGCCTCGAGCTATTGTCCCCAAGAGCGAAATGTGCCCGCTGAACAGCGGGGGATCGGACGCGCCGTTTACCTCTACCGCAGGTGGCCTCCGTGCGATAAAGTAAGAGTATATTGAGTTACCAGGAGGTATCTGATCATGATGATTGGTATGGGATTGGGCTTGTTGCTGTTGGTGGGCTTGCTCGTGGTGGTTCCGCTCGCGCTGCTGGGTGGCGGGACGATGTGGTTCCAGAACCGCCAGTGGGGTCGTAACCAGGCGAGCTCCGATCGGCCTGTCACTGACCTCGGCTCACCACGTGAACTTCTACAATCTCGGCTGGCGCGGGGAGAGATCAGTATGGAGCAATATCGAGAGATCAGTGCTGAAATGAATGAGGTGGAGGGCGTATGATGGGTTGGGGAGGCGGATACGGTTCAGGCGGTGTCGGTCCGGGGCGAATGGGAGGGATCGGTGCGCTGGGTATCGTTGGACCGGTCCTGG
>JAGHDT010000192.1 GCA_021159805.1 Anaerolineae bacterium | reverse complement strand
GTCTACGTTTGATCAACCAACACCGAGAGGACCTCAATGAACGTCATACTACTTGTCAATGACACTTTCCGCCGGGATCACCTGGGTTGCTACGGCAACGACTGGATCAAGACCCCCAACCTGGATGCCTTTGCCCAGCGGGCCGCCGTCTTCGAACAATACTACATCGGCTCGTATCCGACGGTCCCTAACCGGTGGGATGTCGCGGTCGGCCGGTACGGTTTCCCCACCCGCGGTTGGGAGCCGCTGCGACCCGAAGACCGGACAATGGCCCAGATGCTGAGCCACGCCGGTGTCCATACCCAGATGATCTGGGACACACCGATGCTCGGAGCCCACGACTACAACTACACGCGGGGGTTCAAGGGCGTCTACTTCTCGCACGGCCAAAAGGGCGACCCCTGGATCACCAACCCCGACCTTCCGGTCCGGTTCAGCGCACAGCCTCACAAGATCAAGTCGGTCAAGAGCCTGGACGGCTATCTGCGCAACCACTTCGACCGCCGCCACGAGCGCGAGTATCCGGTGGCCCGCACGATGTCCGACGCCATCGAATGGCTGGAGACGAACTACAATCACGACAGCTTCTTCCTGTACGTCGACATGTGGGATCCACACGAACCATTCGACTGCCCGTGGTACGACTACGAGCTCTACGCGGATCCCGACTACAAAGGGGACCGGAACACCTACCCGCAGTACGGTCGCGCCACCTATATGACCGAGGCCGAGCACCAGGATGTGCGCGCGCTTTACGCCGGCGGGGCCACACTGGTCGACCGCTGGGTCGGCAGATTCCTTGACATGGCAGAACGCCTGGGTCTCTTTGAGAATACTCTGATCATCTGGACCACGGATCACGGCCACCTCTTCGGCGAGCACGGGCTGCACGGCAAGCCCGGGGCCGAGATGGGCAGGCTCTATGAGGAGACCACACGCATCCCGCTGCTCGTCTGCCATCCCGATGGCATGGGTGCCGGCCAACGCATCCGCGGCATCGTCCAACCAGCCGATATCCTGCCAGCCGTGCTGGACTTCATGAATGTGCCGGTTCCTCAGAGCGTTGAAGGCAAGTCCTTCTTGCCCTTGATGCGGGGCGAGGCCACTGAGGGCGCCACCTACGCCTTCTCAAACCGGTACCCGCAGAACGCAGCCACGGTCGGCGGCGCAGCGTTTGACGGCTGGGTCGGCTCCGGGCGTGTCGTCGAGCCCGGCACCATCACCAGCGACGAGTGGACCTACATCTGTATGCCGGCAGGCTTGCCATCGGAGCTCTATGACCTCAAGGCCGACCCGCGCCAGAACCACAACGTCATCGGTGACCACCCCGAGATCGCTGAACGGATGAAACAGGCATGGCTCACCTTCCTGAGAGAGCACGGGGCCACAGAGGAGCGCATCAGCGCCTTCACGCAGGGCTTGACCGACGTACCGGACATCACCGGGCGCACGGTCTATGCGTTCAGGGACGACCTTGGACAATGGATTGCCTTCGCCTCGGAGGAAGAGGCCAAAGCCCTCGCCTATCGCGACGACGCCCCCGGCCCGGAACGCGTGGTTGAGGCGATCACGTTCAGCGATCTCCTGGCTGACAACCCGAAGAACCTGGTTCACCTCTACGATCAGTATTACTGGGCAGAAGACCTGACCTAGAAGGGAGTACCCGCATGCCAAGCAAGCTCGGCATCCACGGCATTATGCCTGGGGAGACACCAGGCATGATCCAGCAATTGAGAGCCAGAGGCGCGCGCATGACCACGGTCAAGGCCGTGGTGACGATGGGGTGGCTCAAAGACATCAAAGCGCTCGATCCCAACATCATCACCGTCGGGCGGTATATGCATGGGACAGACAAGAGTGTCAATGTGGAGGGGCCCGAGCTCTATGGCAACCTGAGGGAAAGCGCCGGAAAGGTGATGAACAGCCTTCTTCCAAGGTGGGAAGCACACCGAGGCTACGTCGACTACTGGGAAATCATCAACGAACAGGATCCCCCCGGCGTTGACGGCCACCAGCGGCTGGCCGAGTTCATGATGCACTGCATGGACATCGCGGACGAGGAGGGATACAAACTGGCGCTCTTCTCGTACAGTCTGGGGGTTCCCGAGTGGGAGGAAATGGAGGCCATCGTGGAAAGCGGCGCCTTCGGCAAGGCCAAGACCGGCGGCCACGCTCTCTCGCTCCACGAGTACGCCTACCCCATGAATCGCTGGTACGGCGAAGCCCTGCCCGGGCGCCCTGTCTACCCGGACCGGGGTCCCCTCGCCTGCCGCTATCGCTGGCTGTATGAGGACTTCCTCATCCCACGCAACGAAGTGATCCCACTTTTCCTGACAGAGGTCAACATCGCCAAAGAACTCCCCGAGGTCACGGCAAACGAATGGATCACCCAGATGAAATGGTATGACACCGAGCTGCGCAAGGACTACTACGTTGTCGGCGCGCATCTCTTCACGTTGGGCAGCGCGGGATCGTGGGAGGAATTCGAGTTCGGGCGGTTCATTCCAAACCTGGTCAACTATATGGTCACGGTAAGGGATGAGCAGGATCCTGAATGGCAGGATACTCCGACACCACCCGCGCCGCCGACATCGGCGCCTCCTACCCCCACACCACCAACGCCGACGCCACCCGCGCCGCCGACACCGGCGCCTCCTACCCCCGCACCACCAACGCCGACGCCGCCGGCGCCTCCCACGGTGGAGAAGAAGCCACTTGAGCCACGCGTGATCTACAGCCGGCACTATCTGCTCCTTCCTCAGAACGCGACCTGGAGCTGGATCGCGGCATGCCGCCGCTACTGGGAGACGTTCAAGGTTACCATCGGGTTCAGCGCCGACGACGCCGCCTACGGGCCGGGACTTGAGGAGCGCGCTGTGACCGTCGTCAACCCAAGCCAGTGGTCAGACAATCTGCGGGCTTTCTTCGATCAATTCTATCCCGGGGTGCGCTACGACCCTATCGAGGCCACCACACCGCAGCAGTTGGAATCACTGCTCAACAGCCGCGTGAGCAGAGGACAACGCTTCGGCTGAGCGCCTTACCCGCGGGACTCGCTCTCGCCAGCTGCATCACCACACGACGGGCTGTCGTGAGGTGATGCAGCACCGAATCTGAGTGCCCCTTGCCTATGCTGAAACATGTCCAGCCCCCCCGCAACTGGTTGACAAGGAGACGGATCTGTGTATAATCACGGCTGCATTGGTTGGGACGAGAATCTTGACCCAGTGGGCAGTCGTGCTATAATCGCGAAGCGCCGACGTAGCTCAGAGGCTGAGCATCCGCCTTGTAAGCGGAGGGTCGTGGGTTCGATTCCCACCGTCGGCTTCTGAGGGCAGTTGTTCCGAGCGGCAAAGGAGGCGGACTGTAAATCCGCTGGCGTAAGCCTTCGGGGGTTCGAGTCCCTCACTGCCCACTAGGTTGCGCCCATGTAGCTCAGTCGGTAGAGCACTTTCTTGGTAAGAAAGGGGTCATCAGTTCAAATCTGATCATGGGCTCAAGGCGGCATGCGGCGCCCTAATGCGAGTTTACGTAGGCGAGTAGCTCAATTGGCAGAGCAACGGTCTCCAAAACCGTAGGTTGCGGGTTCAATTCCTGCCTCGCCTGCCTTGAAACAAGACACCGCCTATGTAGGCGGTGTCTTAAGGTGTTAGAACGATGGTAAATTCTGAGTCCTGCGGAGGAGTCGGTGGCTAAATCGAATAAGAACAAAAACAATCCGATTCTCGCATATTTCCACTCCACGCGTGCGGAACTGCGGAAAGTCCGGTGGCCCACCCTCGAACAAGGATGGTCCATGACTAAGGTCGTGCTTGCCGTAACTGCGTCTATGGCGGTTTTCTTGGGTGTGCTGGACTTTTTCTTCGGTTGGCTGCTTGGCCAGATCATCTTGGGCAGCGCAGTCTACATAGTCTTGGGTGCAATTGTTTCCGCAGCACTGATCGTCTCATTGTACCTGATTGGCCAAGCTGAAGAGATCTAGAACCTTTGAAAAACGAAGAGTTTTCTATGGAAGAAGAACAAGCTCCTGAAGAGAGCGAGGAAGTCTTGGGCCCACTGCCCGACATGAACCTCTCTGCAGATGCGATCTTTGAGCGGCTGGGGGCGGAAGTTGTTGCGGACTCTGACGACATCAACCTTGAGGGATTCTTCAAGGAAGATGACGTAGAAGCAGAGAACGAACAGACGCCCGAGCTCTTGCCAGAGGTCACCTTCGACACAGAACCCGAAGATGTCGGTGTCCTGCCCGACCCGTTCGAAGATGAAGAGGAGGAGATCAAGCCTGAAGAGCGTGCTTGGTTCATCATTCACTGCTACTCCGGTTATGAGCACAAGGTACGTCATAACCTAGAACTGCGGATTGAGTCGATGGCTATGCAGGATTTCATCTTCCAGGTGGTGGTCCCTACGGTTCAAGAGATCGAGCTTAGGGATGGAAAACGGCGCACAGTAGAGCGCTGTCTTTATCCCGGCTATCTGATGGTCCAGATGCTACTCTCCGATGACTCCTGGTATGTTGTGCGCAACACGCCCGGCGTCACCGGATTCGTCGGTATGGGCAACAGACCCACCCCGTTGCGCTCAGAAGCCGTTCAGAGGATTCTCCGCCGGATGGAGTCAACTGCGCCGGAGGTGCGGGCCACCTTCAAGCAGGGACAAAAGGTCCGCATCGTCGAAGGTCCATTCGCGGATTTCATCGGCGTGGTGGATGATATCGATGAGGAACGGACCAAGGTCCGGATTCTGGTCTCTTTCTTCGGACGTGAGACGCCAGTTGAACTCGACTTCCTGCAAGTCGAGAGATCCTGACACAGAACTTTTGAACTAGACAGTAACTGCTGGGATGTAGGCTGTCCCAGAGTGAAGGAGTATTGAAAACATGGCAAAAAGAAGGGTAAAAGCAGTCGTCAAGTTGCAGATTCCGGCCGGCAAGGCAAATCCAGCGCCTCCAATCGGCCCAGCTCTGGCTCAGCACGGTATCAACCTGATGGGCTTCTGCAAAGAATACAACGCCAGAACAGCACACCTGGCCGGCAACATCGTTCCCGCAGAGATCACGATCTATGAGAATTCGTCCTTCACCTTTGAGCTCAAGACCTCGCCCACCGCGGATCTTCTGCGCAAGGCTGCCGGCGTCGACAAGGGTTCCTCCGAACCCAATCGGGATAAAGTCGGCGCCATCACGAAGCATCAGCTGCGCGAGATCGCCGAGACCAAGATGCGGGATCTGAACGCGAACGATATCGAAAACGCTATGCTGCAGATTGCCGGTACGGCCCGCAGCATGGGTATCCAGATCAGGGACTAGCCCAGATCCTTTAGCTTGTAGGTGTGGGAGGGGTAACCCGTTAGGACCACGAGGAATCAGATATGACAAAAGTGGGTAAGAAGTACGTAGAAGCCGCAGCAAAGGTTGACAGACAGAACATCTACAACGTGGCGGAAGCCATTTCGCTCGTCAAGCAGGTGAGCTGTACCAAGTTCGACGGTACCGTGGAGGTACACCTCCGCACAAGCCTCGATCCCCGCCGTGCAGATCAAACTATGCGCGGTGTCGTAAGAATGCCCAACGGTCTGGGCAAGTCGGTGCGGGTCGTCGTATTTGCCGCCGGTGAGGCTGCACAGATAGCAAGGGAAGCGGGCGCCGACTATGTCATCAGTGATGCTGAGGGCATCAAGCGGATTACCGATGGCTGGACAGATTTCGACGTCGCCATCGCCGTTCCGGATATGATGCGCCACGTGGGTCGCTTGGGCCGTGTTCTCGGGCCTCGCGGTTTGATGCCCACGCCCAAGACCGGCACGGTGGTCCCCGCTGAGGACCTCCCCCGTGTCATCGATGAGACCAAGTCCGGCCGTGTGGAGTACCGCTTGGATCGCTCTGCCAACATCCACTGCCCGATCGGCAAGGTGAGCTTCACGGACGAGCAATTGCTTGGGAATTTCTCCGCCCTGATGAGCGCGATTCGTCGCGCTCGCCCGTCTGCGGCCAAGGGCAACTTCATTCGTCGCGTAACACTGGCCCCCACAATGGGGCCGGGGATCAAGGTTGATCCGTCTGAGGCGCTCGAACTCGAATCAGCCTAAGTCACTTAACACTCAGCTCAGTTTGAACCTGTCCGCCTGAGACAGCCGGTGCACTAGCGATTGGCAGTTTCCCAATCGCAAGATGCTTAATTTGGCCCGCCGAGGTAGGATCTGGGGAAGCAATTTGCCTGTGACGCCGGTCACGGCCGCACCTAGTGTGGGGTTTGTGGTAGCGGCAACAGCGAGAATCCCTAAGTCCTTGCGTCGGTAGGCGCAAGGACTTTTTCTTGTTAACCGACTGAGACGTCCGGATAGGGCGACAACAAATATCTTACAAGGAGGTGAAAAAGGTTGGCTATCACACGCGCACGTAAGGAAGAGCTGGTGGCAGAGTATCATCGGCAAATGGACGAGAGCACTGGCTTCGTGATGGCAGAGTATGACGCGCTGAGCGTACCTCAGATGCAGGATCTCCGCCGTCAGACCCGTCAGGCAGAGGGCGAGGTGTTCGTGATAAAGAACACATTGTTCAGACTTGTGCTAGAGGAGAGAGATCTCGCGGTGCCGGAAGGTCTTATGACCGGATCCATGATCGTCGCTTTCTGTCACAAAGACGTTCCCTCACTGGCGAAGTTGTTCCGCAACGCTGCGAGAAGCTTTGAAGCGGATCGCTTAGTGGTCAGGGGCGGACTTCTCGAAGGCCGTATGTTCGGTCAGGATGAAGTCGTGGCAGTGTCAAATCTCCCGACACGCGAGGAGCTGCTATCGATGGTTCTGCGGACGATCAACGCCCCCGCCACACAGACGGCTGGCGTGGTTGCGAGCGGAATCCGTCAGGTGCTCAACGTCGTCAAGGCTTATGCCGACAAACTGGAAGAGGCAGGCGGAGCATCCGCCGAGACAGTGGGGGCCGCAGCCTAAGTCTCACTATGTGAGAGAGCAGCAAGGTCAACGGCTGGCTACCTATCAAATACATCGTGATAAACGCACCTGAAGAGCTGCGCCCACGAAAACAAATGGAGGTTTCACAACAATGGCAGATCTAGATAAGCTTGTAGAGGAAATCAGCGTCCTAACCCTGGTCGAGGCTTCGGAACTGGTCAAGATGCTCGAGGATAAGTTGGGCGTCAGCGCAGCAGCCCCTGTGGCTATGATGGGGGCCATGCCCGCCGCCGACGTCGAGCCTGAGGAAGAGCAGACCGAGTTTAACGTTATGCTCACAGACTACGGCCCGAAGAAGATCAACGTCATCAAGGTCGTCCGCCAGATGACCAGCCTGGGTCTGAAAGAGGCCAAGGACATGGTCGAAAGCGCGCCCATCAACGTGCTTGAGTCCGTCGGCAAAGAGATCGCCGATGACGCCAAGGCCAAACTCGAAGAGGCCGGCGCCAAGGTCGAGATTAAGTAGGTCCTCTCTCTCCAGTGCAAGAGCCCCCTGGGATTCCAGGGGGCTCTTCTGTATCCAATGTCAAGAAAACAGATCCGCGTGGATCACGGACACACAGTTCTGGTCCACGGTCAACCACAGTGCTTGCCGACACCAGGGCCAAGACTGTCAGGACACGCTACGGAGTTCCGTAGCGTGTCCGTTGTCCCGGTTATTTGGCTGTGCTATACTCTCGGTATGGAAAACACAACTCACGAACCAACCCAGAATTCAACGGTCATCAAGGAGTTACGAGACGCCTTGAGCACTATGATGATCGTTGAGGACATCACCGTGCAGGAGAACAAGCCTCGCCCGATGGTGCGATTTGGCGGGCGTCTGATCTCTGAGCAGGACAATGGGGAGTTTGAAAGAGTCATCGAACGGTTCAAGCGTCTGGGGTATACTCCGATGCTGAGGATCGAGGACGATCAGTATGTCATTCGGGCGTTGCCTGCGGTAGCCAGCGAGAAGACCGGCAAGCCATGGGTGAATGCGGTGCTCTTCATTCTGACGGTCCTCTCCGTTCTCTCCCTGGGCGCACTGCACGAAGAGGTCGACCTTTTTGCGGACCCGCTGCAGATCTGGCGCGGCTGGCCATTCGCCGTCACCATCCTGGGCATACTGACCGCCCACGAGCTCAGTCACTACTTCGTGGGTCGCCGCTATGGCTCCCCGACCAGCTTACCTTACTTCATCCCCTTGCCCCTGAGTATCATCGGGACAATGGGCGCCGTAATCGTGCAACGTGGGCCAATGCGCAGCCGAAAAGCCCTCTTCGATATCGGCATCGCCGGGCCGATCGGTGGCCTGATCCTTGCTGTGCCACTGCTCTTTATCGGACTCGCACTCTCCTATGTTGGCACGCCGCAGGAGTTTATGGATCTTCCGGCCGGCGAGCCGATTCCGG
>JAGHDT010000418.1 GCA_021159805.1 Anaerolineae bacterium | reverse complement strand
GGTTCTTTACAGCCACGGTGACGGCGACCAAAGGCGCGCACACCTTCACAGCAACGACCGGAGTCGAGGTGGCAGAGGCCATTGCGGGGCTGGCAGTCGTCAACGATAGCCCGACGGTCGTGAGCGACACCACAACACTGACGGCGACTGTGGCCGCGGGCAGCGACGTGGAATTCACGTGGGATCTGGGAGATGGCACCCTGACCTACGGCAGTGTCGTTCGTCACGTCTACCCAGAGAAGGGCCGCTACACTGCCGTGGTCACCGCCACGAACAAGGTGAGCGTGCTGACGACAACAGGCCCAGTGTACGTGGGTGTAAATCCGGAGGAAACAACCATCTATATGCCGTTAGTCATCCAGTCAGCCACCGCATACCTCAATGTGGAGACGCAGATCTACCTACCGTTGGTGACACGGTTAGCCACCGGCCTCAGTCGATGAATCCGAACACACAGAGTGCCCTGAGGGAGTCTCCTTCCCTCAGGGCACTCTGGCGTCTGCCAACTGCTTGGTTTGGTTGACAAGCCGTCCACGACCATGCCTGGAGACCCAGTAGAATCTCCCAGCTTCTCTTCGGTTAGCGATGCACGAGAACGTTGCCCGCCCATCCCAGGACATCTGAATCGTGAATGGTGAATCGTGAGCCCCTAGCACCCCGCCAGGAATCGCGCCCCGGCCAGAATACCCACCTTCTCGCTCTCTTCCGCGCCGTTGAAGTTCGCATCCTCCAGCTCGATCGAGATCGTGCCCGCGTACCCTATCTCGGCCAGGATCGCAAGTGCTGCGCCCCAACGGATCGAGCCCTGGCCGGGGATCGTGTAGCGCCACGCCCATCCGCCGAATGCGAAATTGGGCACGAACGTCGCCGGCTGCTCGTGTCCAAACTCATAGAGATTCTCGGCCAGCAACTCAGTGTCCTTGCCGTGGACATGGGTGACGCGCTCACCGAACTCCCGCAGGAAACGAATGGGATCGATGCCCTGGCGCAGGAGATGCGAGGGATCGTAATTGATGCTGAAGACGGACGAAGGACACGCGTCGAAGAAGGCCCGTAAGTCCGCCGGCGTGCAGCAGAGCGCGCCGGGCCCAGGGTATCCCTCAATGACCACGTCGGCTTGATTCGCTTTCATCACCGGCGCCAGCGCCGAATAGCTCTCGATCATCAACTCGAAATTCTCAAGCCGTGGACGCCCCGGATCCTCAGGCAACATCACCACGAAGTGGTGCATTGGACCATAGACCGCGCAGGCCTCAATGTAGCTTATGCTCCGAGCCACGGCGGCATCCCGTGTAGTCTCGTCCGGCGAGATCATGCCCTTCCAATCGGGCAGATCCACCGAACCAACCGAGAGACCGGCCTCAAAGACCACTTGAGCCGCAACATCCCCGTCACGGCCCAAGTCAATGACTCCGAGATCATTGGCCTTCGCCCAAGCGATCAGCTCCGGTAGATCCTGCTGCCACTCGCCCCCGCCACGCCGGAAACCGATGGGAAATGAACCTGTACGTGTTTGCATAGAAACTGACTCCTTCTCCTATAGATTCTGTCCACAACGGACACGATTCACGATTCACCATTCAGCTCTCTGCCTGCAGGAGGAATGCAAACCCTGTCCAGCTCTGCTCAGCTGAATCGTGAATGGTGATTGGTGGGTCTTGGAATTACCAGAACCGGACGCCCTGACATGACGCTGAACTTCCACTCTACTCCGCGGCCAAATCCACCCACCACGGGCTGAGCCACACACAATGACTGTCGGCTTGGCGCGCGCGCACGTAGTAGGCGACATCTTGCAGGGGCCGTCCGGGGCGATCGTCAGCCCACGTTGCAGCGAAGTCCAGCGAGGCGCCGGTCACCGGTAGATCGGCCAGGACCGTACCCATCGACACAATCTGCACCGCCACGATGGGCGCGGTTCCATAGATCCGGATCTCAAAGACCCGTGGGTCGCCGGGCTGCTGGCGCAGTTCGCTCCCGATGGGATATCCGTTCAGAGTCGCATCCGCAACAATCCTGGCGCCGCTCGTGGCATAACATCGCCGCCGGTAGAGTGCATCAAAGAGCGTGCCGCCCTCCAGAGCCTCGGCCTGAATTGCCGTCAGCCCACCATACCCGGCCTTTCCTGTCAGTCTCGTTGGCCAGCCAGTATGGTTGTCCGTGCCACCGACAAAGCCGACCCGGTGCCCACGCATCAAAGCGGTCTGCACACTGCCGCCAAACCGCCCCCAATGGACCCGCCAGCCCTCATCGGGCTCCTCGCTCTCGAAGGCCCCCCGGTTCTGCACGATCTCCACGAGGCGAAGCCCCTGTCGCAACAGCGGCGTGGCCTGAGGCCAGTGCAGAGCACACCAGAAAGGGCGCCCGTCGTCACGGACGACGCCGGCTTTGACTGAAGAGTCCATGTTAGTGTGGTGTGGCACGATCATAGCCTTGCCCTCGGGGCAGAGCGCAGAGAGCACCTCCAGGGGATACGCGTCCGGCATCTCCTGCCAGACAGGCAACAGCTCGTGGGGGAACCGATGCACGATGGAGAGGAATGTATCGAAGTCAGCAGCATATAGGTTGGTGTGGCCGTAGCGAGCACTCAGTTCGGCCCCGGGTATCGTACAGAAGCGACCCGGCACGTCAAAGCGGCGGCAGATCTCGGCCTGCTCGATCACGAGCCGGTGAAGGTAGGTGCCGTCAGGCGACATGTGATCCGTCGGGCCGGCGAAGTCAAGCCCCAACTCATCCCGAGCGCTGGCGAGCGCAGCCGCAATCGAGCGCTGCCCATCGCCGCTGAAGTCAGTGTGCCAGTGGAACTCGCCGAAGTAGATCGGTGTCCCGTCAATGGCCACGGGCAGCGCATTGGTCGTCGCAGACCGCTCGGCCCGGTCCACCACTGCAACTCTGAGCCCCACTGGAAGCGGCGCCCTTACGTCTTCGGAAGGCGCGGCAAACTCCGTCGCGGGCAGGCCCGGAGCAACCGCTATCTGCTCACTGGCATCTCGCACCGCAGCCGTCAGCACGTCCTTAGTCTCAGAACGCGCAGGGTTACCGTATCTGTCGAACTGCTCAACCATCACCTGACGGTCAGGTTTGAGCACCGCCTCAATGTGATCGACGGGGCCGGCGACGAAGTGAAGCTGAACCGGATCCGTCACCTGAGCCAGCTCAACATCCCCAAGCGCATGAACCACACCAACATACATCGTCCAGGTCAAGTCAGCGACTTTGGGGCAGATGCGAGCCTCGGTGAGTATCCGAAGTTCCGTACCCGGATCGAGCTGCTGCGGCGCCCTGCACACGGCGATGGAGAGTGCGCGGATGTGCCACATCCAGTCGTGCTTCAGTTCCTCGGAAGAGTAGCGGTGCACGATCTCCATCTCGACCTCGTCGGTAGACGTGTGTGCGAACACAGCAGCAACGCGCAGACCCCGCAGCATGGACAGGCCACTGGCACGTAGGCGCAGCAGCGTGCCCTCCGGCAGACCCTGCGTCAGTGTCACCGGCAGGGACGAAGGGACACCTTCGGTGACCGAGAGGATGAGAGATGTCGCAGATCGTGTCATCGAGCCTCCTGGCCTCCACGAAAACCCGTGGCGCACCGTCGCCAGCGGAACAGTGAACAGACCTGAAGACAGTTACGCTGTGTTCGGTATTCAGTCCGCCGCCAGAGCACAGAAGGACTCCTCGCTGCCAACCTCAGACTTGATTCCCAACGGCAGCGAGCGGCGACGCTGCGTGGCTGCATCATACGATGAGCTCCAGCGGCAACCCCGCGCGATCCGTTACCGTCAAGTCGTAGAACGGGTCATCGTGCGTCGCGATCCACCGATCAAGCTCTGCAGACAGCTCAGCCTTGACATGCCGATAGCCGGGATCAGCTGCCAAGTTGACCAACTCGTGGGGATCCTCCGACAGATGATAGAGCTCTTCGCCGTGCACCAGATACCGGTTGTACTTGAACTCGGCGGTGCGAATCATGCGGATCGGGTTCACCCAACGTTGCTTGCCGTGATACTGCCCAATGACATAGTCCCGGCACGGCCCCAGGCCCGAAGCGGTCAGCAGGGGGCGCAATGAGAAACCATCGGACAGCATCCCGTCGGGCGAACCCCCGGCGAAGTCAATCAACGTAGGAGCCAGATCAGTGTTGACCACATCTACATCATCCACGCGTCTTGGTGAGCTGCCTCCGACAGACGCCGGCACCCGGATCAGCAGCGGGACCCGGACCATCTGCTCGTACATAAACGGCCCCTTGAAGATCAGTCGATGATGCGTATCCATATCGCCGTGATCCGAGGTCACGATGACGATCGTACTATCTATGACGCCCCAGCGCTCCAGTCCATCCAAAACGCGTCCAACCTCAGCGTCATACAAACGCACCTTCTCCCGGTAGAACACATGGTAGCCCTGCCAGGCACCTGCGTCGAGTCCGTGGAGGAGCGTGCCCTGGTCCTGCGTCATAAAGTCCTCGTGCACGCCGGGTACCTGCTCAAACGCCTGCCGATGCCAGCTCTCCGGCAGCGGTGGACACCGCTCAGGGGCGGGTGCCCCGGGATCATAGTCGTAGACATCGTGAGGATCGTTGTAGGAGAGAAAGAGCGCAAAGGGCCGTTGGCCCGACCTGCGCCGCAGGAAATCGACGCCCAGCCGGGTCGTCTCAGCATCAGCCGGCCTCTCCGTGCGAATGTCGCCGGCCGCCTCATCCCATCCAGCCGTACCCGCCCGATCCTGGCCCAGGTGCCACTTCCCGAAATATCCTGTGGCATACCCGAGAGCCTGCAGCCGTGTCGCTACGGTCTCCATACGGAGAGGCGCTCCGCCATAGGCGCCGATATTGCCCATCACGCCCGTCTCGCTGGGGTACCGTCCGGTGAACATCGAGGATCGGCTGGGACTGCACTGCGGCGTTGTGCAAAAGGAACGGCCAAACACGAAGCTCTGCTGCGCCAGTCGATCCAGGTTCGGCGTCTCGAAAGTGGGATCCTCCCCACCCCAGGCCCGCCAGTGCTGCTGGTCGGAAAAGATGAAGACGATATTGGGGCGTTCAGGAGCCATCGTTCACCAGACCGACGAAAAAGATTACCATCAAGAGTGAGCCGTCACCGTCCATCCACGTACCTCCCGCACTGTCAACGGTACAGACAGTATAGTCCGCGCCTACCGAAAGCCAAAGCTGGCGCTGCACAGAACAAGAGTGCGGCGGGCAAGCTCAGAAAACGCAACGGAAAACGGGGATCCGAGTGAACCCGGATCCCCGCACAAACCTCACATCCAAGCGCGCAGCATCACACCACGCGCCGGACCCAACCTATGGTGCAATCGACCTAGCCACCTCGGCGTCCCAGAACAGAATCCAACATAAGCAATCCCTGAGCTTTGCCATCAACCATCTTGAGCTGCCCCAGTATCTTGGTAGCGCTCGCCTCTTCCTCGACTTGTTCTTTGATATACCACTGGAGGAACCCCTGGCTGGCGTAGTCGTTCTCTTTGAGAGCCAACGCGTATAGATTGTCGATCATTCCGGTCACCAACTGCTCGTGGGCCAGCGTCTGCTCGAAGACACTGAGGTGCGATCCGAACTCCACCGGCGGCGCGTCAATCGCCTGAAGCACGACACGACCCCCACGCTCGTTGACAAAATCAAACAGCTTCATCGCGTGCTCCTGTTCCTCCCCAGCCTGCGCGCGCATCCAACGGGCAGACCCCGCGAAGTTCTCCGCCTCAAAGTGCGCAGCCATCGCAAGATACAGATAGGCTGAGTACAACTCATTCTTGATCTGTTCGTTCATGGCGTCCTGAACTGCTTTGCTAAACATCGAAACTCCTCCTGTGATATCAGTATCAATATTGACTATTTATAAACACAGAATAGCACAAATTACACCCAATGTCAAGAGCGGATGTTGGATACTCGATGCTGATGCAGCGAAATGTCCAGCGCATACCATACAAGGCGGGCCTGCGCGGTTGCTGGCGCTCAACCCTCGCAAGATGACGACTCTCATCTCATCGTGACAAGCTCTGCCACTCCTCTATTCGCCTTCTCGCCTGATCGCTTTCTCACATTCGCTGATTCTGCATTCTCCCATTCTTCCGCTCGCCTTCTCGCCTGATCGCTTTCTCACCATCGCCGATTCTGCATTCTCCCATTCTTCCGCTCGCCTTCTC
>JAGHDT010000001.1 GCA_021159805.1 Anaerolineae bacterium | reverse complement strand
CTCCTCCGCTCGGGAGGAGTGTATCGTTAGGTTGCCGCTCTGGGTGTAGTTGTAGTTGAGCAGATCCGAGAGTTGGAGCTGCTTGACACGGTCGCCGCGGACCACCAACACATCGCCTTGCGACAGGGTCAGATCCGGATACCGGGAGGCGAAGGTGGGGTCGAATACATAGTCAACATAGGTGAGCCGGACGCGCGGCGAGAGCTTGGGGTACTGCTCAATCATGCGCTGAGCCTGAAGGAAGTACGGAGAGCCCCCAAACGCGTCCTCCGTGGCCAGCACGTAGATCTCCACATCCTGGTCGAGGCTCTGTAGCAGCGCTCTGGTCTCCTCACCGGCTTCATAGGCGGCATTGGCGGTCAGATCGACGGTCAACATAAAGCGCTCACCCAGCTGCATCACCACAACGTTTATCAGAAACGTTCCGACCACCAGCAAGGAGAGCAGAACGCTCACCACAAGTTTGAGATTGCGGCGCGCCTGCACGGGGCCCTGGGTCTCTGCAGGGCTCTCTTGTCTTCGGGCCAATGTCCATTTCATATGCGACTCCTCAGCCCCATCTCTCTCTATCGAGCACTGCCACGGTCAGGAAGACGAACAGGAAGCTGATGCTCAAGAAGAAGATGACATTCGGTAGTTCCAGTATCCCCAGTGTGAATGACGTATATCGATCATCGAAGGAGAGACCTCGGAAGAGTGCCTGCAGAAAACGGTTGTTAACCACCAACGCCAGCGCGTCCACCAACATCACAAAGAGGCTCACCACGAAGCCGAGGACTGCGGCGACGAACTGGCTCTCCGTCAGTGCCGAGAGGAACATACAGATGGCAATCAGCGTGGTCCCCAAGAGCAGCAATCCGACAAAGTTGCCCACGATCACCGGCCAATCCGGCGCTGCAAAGAGAGACATCACCACCGCCTGGATCAGCGTCGAGGATATGGCGATGAGGAAGACTGAAGCCGCCGCGCCGTACTTGCCCAGCACAATGGCCGTGCGTGAGATTGGGGCCGTCAGCAGCAGCTGGTCGGTGCCCGAACGCTTGTCCTCGCTCATCAGACGCATCGTCAGCACCGGTACCAGGAAGAGCACCACAGGGAAGAGCAGCTCAAAGAGCTTGCTCATATTGGTGGTATTGCCGTAGAGATTGTAAGTGAAGAAGTAGAAGCCCGAAAAAAAGAACATAGCAGAGAAAAAGACATAGCCCAGGGGCGATTGGAAGTATGCTCTGAACTCACGTTTGAGTATGGCCAACATCTAGCTCCTCCTCTGTGTGTTGTCCACGCCGGGTTCTCCGACCACGCGCAGGAAGATCTGCTCTAATGACGTCTCCTTGCCTCGGGTGCCCAAAAGGGGCAGATCGGCCCTGGCCAGCGCCCGGAACACGTCCGCCCGGATATCCTGCTGCTGGGCGCCTTCGATGACGTACTCATACGCGCCGGGCTCCTCCTGGGCCAGCACTTTCACCTGCTTGAGCCTGGGAACCTGGCTGAGGGCGCTCTGTACCTGTTCCGGTTCCCCCTGGACCAGGGCGATCACCCGGTGGGCAGCACGTGCGGCCCTGCCCAGGTTCTCCGGTGTGTCATCCGCCAGCACCCGGCCTTCGTGAAGGACGACAACGCGGGTGCAGACCTCCTGAATCTCAGACAGGATGTGAGAGGATATCATCACGGCGCGTGTCTGCCCGATCTCCTGGATCAGCGAGCGAATCTCGATGATCTGAGCGGGGTCGAGACCCGCGGTGGGTTCGTCGAGGATCAATGCTTTGGGATCGCCGACGAGCGCCTGCGCAAACCCGAGGCGCTGCCGGTATCCCTTGGAGAGGTTGCGGATCATACGGTTGGTGACATTGGCAATGCCCACCCGGTCACAGATATCCGCTATGTGCTCCGCGCGCCCCTCTTTCAGGCTCTTGAGATCGCAGACGAATTCCAGGAATTCGCGCACGCGCATGTCACCGTAGAACGCCAGCCGCTCCGGCAGATAGCCGATGACCCGTTTTGCCTCAAGCGGCTCCCGGATAATATCGTGGCCATCGATGGTCACCGTGCCGCTGGTGGCACCGATGTAGCCGGTCAGGATATTCATTGCTGTGGACTTGCCGGCGCCATTAAGCCCCAGGAGCCCTAGCACCTCACCAAGCTGGACATCGAAGCTCACATTGTCCAATGCCAGCTTGTCGCCGTACCGTTTGGTCAGTCCTTGTACATGGATCAAGCCTGGTCTCCTCGCTCTGCTGTTCAATGTCGGTCCGAAGAGTCTTACCGCCTGTTCGGATGCGACTATCTCAGTCTTGCGCCGCTGTGAGGCGAACGCGATGGGTGTGACTCAGCCCAGCGGCGCAAGAATACGCTTGTGCGTGTAGACGTCGTCGAGAAACCGGCCGGGCTGACGGTGGGCATCAGCCAGGTCTAGAGACTCGCACAGTTATACCTTCTCTTCTCTGTTTGGGAAACATCGACTCGGTTCTAAAGCGTGTTGGTGACATCTAGGCGTCGCTTCCTGTCCGTACATCTAGTAGGGCAGAGGATTGGTCACCCACTACATCTGGTGGCCGACGAAGCATCGGCGCAGTCACCAACACAATCTGCAACCGAAACGAAACATCGCCCATTCCGGCCACTATCGATCGTCTGACTTCGTCTGCAGCTTGTTCTGACCTGCAGCCCCATCTCGCCCACGACCTGGGCCACACGCTTGTAGATTACCCTTGATTCCACGCGCTGCAACTCCGCCTCGATAGAGAGATTGTCCCACAAGCGGGGTGAATGGGCAGAGCTGGGATTGGCGCAGAAGTTGCGGCGACGAGCCGCTGCCTTGCGCACCACAGAGGGTCATTTCCGAAGTAGACGTCATGTGCATCAGGACACCACGCAAGCATGAAAATGTGACCCAAAGAACGGCCCAAAGCCACGGTCGAGACTGGGTGAAGGGCTTTGGGCCGGCAGAGGATGGTTTTCGGGGCAGCACCTCCGGTCCCCTCT
>JAGHDT010000059.1 GCA_021159805.1 Anaerolineae bacterium | reverse complement strand
CCCTGATTAGCTACCTCCAGTTCGACGGAGATCTCCTCGCCGGGAAAGGCGCGGCTGACCAGTCGTCGCCGGGTACGCAGTTGGCGCATTGTCTGCCGCGACCAGAGGCGACCGACGACGTAGGCCGCGACCAGTAGGTAGACGAGGCTGAAGTAGGTGTCGATGCGCAGCAGCGCAGCCAGGACAAAGAGCCCTAGTAGAATGGGAACCAGATCAGGCATTATCCCTGTCTAGGGACTTATGGAATGCCCAGAAGGCCCGTCCCATAGTCGCACCGACCGTACGTGCGTAGAAGGAGATGGGCCCGGCCCACGAGATGTCGCACGTTGTCATGCCCACGCGCTGCCAATCCTGCAGACAGCGTTTCAGCAGCACCGAGCCGATTCCCATGCCGCGCAGTTCGGTATTGGTCAGCATAGGCCCGAAGTGAACGGGGCCACAGACGCTGTGTGCGGCAAACGCGCAGACCCGCCCCTCCTTGATCGCGATGAAGATGGGCGCCGGGTCACACTCGAGCGCCATCCCCGTCTCCAATGCCCACATAGCGCTGTCATTGGCTTCGCAGAGCTCGGTGATCTGATCCAAGTCCCTCACATTTCCACGACGGATAATCACGCCCAGATCAGCCAGCCTTGACTCGCTCTCGGCTGTGTCAAAGCTGCGCCCGGCCAGGGCGACCTCCATATTGACGCGTGCTGAGCGATCAGTCTCGTAGCCGTGGCGGTCGAGGAAGACGATGGCTGATGTGTACGTGACGTCGATGCCGGGCAGGAAGTAGCGTGGGATGGCCCATCCGACGTTGATATCCTTCACGCCGCGGTCTCGGAACGCATCTTCAACAGCCTCAAACAGCTCCGAGCCGATCCCCTGTTTGCGTAGGTTGGGATGCACGATAAATGCTCGAATCCAACCTGTTTCATTGGCCAGGTTGCCCAGCACGAATCCCACAGGGGCACCGTCACGCGTCGCCGCGAGCATCAGCCTTGGGTCGTACGTTGGATCGTCGACGGTCCTGCTCCGCACAAAGTCTTCAGTCCAGACATGGTTGTTGGGTAGTGCGTTGAACCACGCTGTGAATGTAGAGACGTGAGTCTCGCTGAAGGGTACGATGTCAACTGCAGCGCGTACGTTGTCGGTCATAGCCTTTCTCCAGTCAAATCAAGATAGGTCCAATCAGATGCTGGCTGAGTGTTCACCGAAGAGCACCAACTGAGGTCTTGCCGCCGTTGTTACTCAGCTTCAGTTCCGCACGCTCCAGTATCTCGCGTACGAGTCCCTCGGCCGTGCGCCCGCGCAGCTGGCTCTCGGGTCTGAGGATCAGGCGATGGGCGAGTGTCATAGGTGCCAGCCGTTTGATATCGTCGGGAATGGTGTAGTCCCTGTCGTGGAGGGCGGCCCAGGCCTGCGCGGTCTTGTAGAGGGCCAAAGAACCTCGGGGGCTGGCGCCGAGTGAGATGTCGGCGTGCTCCCGGGTCGCTCTCACGATGGCGAGGATGTAGCGCTCAACTGTCCCGTCCACGTGCACATCGGTGATGGTGTCGTGCAGAGGCAATAACGCTGCGCCGTCGACAACCTGGTCCAATGTCTCGATCGGGTGCCGCTTTCTGAGGTTGCGCAGAATCGCGATCTCATCGCTCTCCTTTGGATAGCCCAGGGAGATGCGCATCAGGAAGCGGTCCAGTTGGGCTTCGGGCAGTGGGAACGTGCCCTCGTACTCAATGGGGTTCTGGGTAGCCAGGACCAGGAAGGGGCGGGGCAGCTTCCGTGTGGTGTTGCCTGTAGTGACCTGGCCTTCCTGCATGGCCTCCAGCAGAGCCGCCTGCGTGCGCGGGGTGGCGCGGTTGATCTCGTCGGTCAGCAAGATATTGACGAAGACCGGGCCACGCTGGAACTCGAAGGCGTTGGTCTTCTGGTTGTAGACATCCACACCGGTAATATCATTGGGGAGCAAATCCGGCGTGCATTGGAGGCGCCCAAACTCCATTCCCATGCTGGCTGCGGCGGCCCTGGCCAACATTGTCTTCCCGGTGCCCGGAACGTCCTCGATGAGGACATGTCCCTGGCAGAGCAAAGCGACCATCAGCAATTCGATCTGCTCGTGTTTCCCAACAATGACCCGCTCGATGTTCTCGATTAGCCGGCGGCTGAACGTCGTAACGGTTGCAGACATAGAGGTAGTGTCAGGTACCATAGGGTCCTTTCGTTGCAGTCTCAGTGAGGTCCTCAACCTATTCTAGCGCCAAGTGGGGGGCAGCGCAAGCGCTTTGCGGAGGCGCGGAGATCCCTTCCTTGACAAAGTGCTCCTTTTCGGTACGATAGTGTTCGTTGATGTGTCGTCGCGATATGGGGCGGTGCATCTCATGCGATCGGGGTCGGGGAACCTTCATTGGGCCGATGCTCGACGTGTGCTGAGGATTGGGTCCTGCGCGGCGGAGCCCTTCGAACCCCGCCAGGTCCGGAAGGAAGCAACGGTAAGGAGGTGCCTTCGGGTGCCGCAGGGGTGCCTGATCCTCAGTACGCTTCGATCATCGTTCCTGTTTGTTGGTTGAGGGGCTGTCTCATCGATTAAGGGGGCGATAGGCAACAGCTGTCGCCCCCTTGCGGTTGTGCGTTCTGCGGTTCTGGGAGGGTAGTCTGAGTCGACAACGTGTAGGGATGCGTTGGTGGCAGCGTGTGCTGGCATTGTCCCTGACTTTGCTCTCGTTTGTGGGACTGGCTGCCGGCTATCGCGCTACATTGACGCCAGTTATCCTGATCGTCGATGGGGAACCGGTGGCACTCAGCACCCATCAGACGACGGTCGAGATGCTTCTGTCTGAAGTTGGCGTCAGTCTGCGCGCGGAGGATCGCTTGGCTCCGGGCTTGCACACCGTTCTCGCGGCAGACATGGAGATCAGCATCGACCACGCTCGGCCTGTCGTGATTGTGGTCGACGGCCGCGAGCAGGCGATCTATGCCCACGAGGAATCACCGGCGGATCTGTTGGCCGAGGCAGGCATCGCGGTCGATCATCTGGACAGTGTCACCTTGCGTCCGCCCTCAATCACAGATCCGGAGAACACGCGAGTTCGTGTTGTCGTCAAGCGCGCCAAAGAGGTGACTCTGGAGGAGGGGGGCATTCGCACAACGCTCTTCTCCCATGCGTCAACCGTCGGGGAGGCGCTTCTGGAGGCCGGCATCAAGCTTTACCGCGCCGATCGCGTCATTCCCGATCTCGCCACGCCGCTTGAGCACGGGATGCATATCCAGCTCGAGCTCTCGATCCCAGTGAACGTTCAGGTCGATGGTCACGTGCTCCGGACGCGCACCCACAGGATCCAGGTCGGGGAAGTGTTGGCCGATCTTGGGGTCACGGTCAACGGTCAGGACTACACAGAGCCCGCGCTGGATGGTCGATTGTCCGAAGATATCGTGATCGAGGTCTTCCGGGTCACGGAGAGTGTGATTGTCGAGCAGAGCCCCATTCCCTTCGATTCTGCGTGGCAGCCTGACCCCAACTCCGAGATCGATACGCAGGGGCTCCTGCAGGAAGGGGAGCCCGGCGTTCTTGAGCGCCGCATCCGGCTGCGCTTTGTCAACAATCAGGTTGTCGACCGCCGTGTCGAGGGCGAGAGTGTGATCCTGGCGCCGAAGAGCCGGGTGATGGGGTATGGTACCATGGTTGTCGTGCGCACGCTGGAGACGCCCACCGGGCCGGTGGATTACTGGCGCGTTGTGCGGATGCTGGCAACGTCTTACAGCGCGAATACGGCCGGTGTCTCGCCGGATGCCCCTTACTATGGTTACACGGCCACTGGCCTCAAGATGCGAACAGGCCTTGTGGCGGTTGACCCGCGGGTCATCAAACTCGGGAGTGAGGTCTATGTACCGGCCTATGGTGTCGGGCTGGCTGCCGACACCGGTGGCGCGATCAAGGGCAAGCGCATCGATCTGGGATACTCGGATGATGAGCTGCAGCTCTGGTACCGGTGGGTCGACGTCTATCTGCTGACGCCGGTGCCCGACACCATCAATTACCTGGGGCCGTGATGGACGAGTCAGAGGGAGCCCTGGTGAGCGTGTCGCCCGTGACGATGCCCAATGCGCGGTCGCTCCTCAAGAAGTATGACCTCTGGCCGCGAAAGTCGCTCGGACAGAATT
>JAGHDT010000613.1 GCA_021159805.1 Anaerolineae bacterium | reverse complement strand
GCCCAGATATTGCCCTGGTCCTTGAGCGCGGCCGCCATCATCTCGAAGGGAGGAAACGTCATCCTGCCATCCTCTTCGATCAACTTACCACGCAGCTTCATCCAGGAGGGCTCAATGGGGAGCGAGGCGGAACACTTCAGATTGCAGAGTTCACATGTCGTGCAGGACAGAATGGAATCTACCATGAACTGATCCCACTCCTCACGACCTTCCATATACTCTCGGAGCCAATACCATTTGCCGCGGGGGCTCTGGCTCTCCCACCCACGGCCGTAGTACTGATCGCACTCTTGGACACAGTACCCACACTGAGAGCAGGCATAGGCGTACCAGGCAACGTCGCCGGGGATACCACGAACGGACTCCGTCGGTGGCCGCTCGCCGACCTGCGAGACGACGGCATTGCCGAAGGGGCGGATCAATGGCTCCATCGCGTTGGCCGCAATCAGAGCCTGGCTGATGATCGAGTTGTCCAAAACCTTGCCCGGATTGAGAATAGACTGGGGATCAGACTCGGCCTTGAAGGACCTCATCGCCTTCACCCTCTCGGCCCCGAGTACTTTATCAGCCATCTTGGAGTAATAGAGCCCCGTGGCATAGGGTCGGCCCCCGTGGGACTCAGCGATGCTCGAGATAGTCAATGACAGGGGGAAAACGAAGTTATAGGTGAACTTCCGCTGATCCGCCGGGATAAAGCCCAAGATCACCACTTCGGGTTCTCCTTTGGGATTGCGTCCGCGCCGGATTAGAACGCCTTCCTTGACAACCGGCTTATCAACTTTGCGCTCGACATCACCCAGCATCTGCCCCAATCCCGAGAGGGGAACCACGACCTCAGCAGGGACCAGACTGGGGCCCAGCCGTTTGACCGTCATAATACGGAACCGGTTGTCCCATTCGTGATGTGCAATCCGGTCGCTGAGTAGCTCAGCCTCGCAGGTCTCAGTCCTCATCCGGGTCTCGACACCCGCTCGAATCGCCTCTGCATCCCGTTTGCGGAAAGCCAGCGTCAGGATATAGGCAGAGGGCAGCAACACCCGTTCCTCTACCGGGTGACCCTGATGCGTCATCAATGGGGCCCGGTTCTTCATCTCCGCCATACGGGGATTGATGAAGTGCATAGACCAGATCGGGAAATCAGCCGCCAGAATGCCTTCAAGCAGATACTGCAGGCCGTGAGCCGCCGGACATCCCAGGGAGAGAACCTCCAACGGCTCATCCGGCTGCACTTGGACGGTCAACTCGGTGATCAGGCCGGTGGTTCCCTCAGCCTCGTAGATCACATCCAGCCGGTCTCCCTCGAAAGTATCAACGGTGCCATTGCCAAGCACTACACGCGCACTGACGACGGTATCAAGGAACCAGCCGACCTCATAGGAGCCATAACCGGCCCCACCTTGAGCCAGCCATCCGCCGGCGGTAGCTGAAGGATAACTACTGGGATAAGAGCAGAGGGTCAACCCATGCTTCTTCAGCTCGCGGTCAGCTTTCTCCCAGACGATACCCGGCTGTAACGTCGCGGTCTGGGCTTCTTGATCCACACTCAGCACTCGGGACAGACGGAAGAAGTCGACGACAATGCCGCCCTTGACCGGCAACACCCCACCGTATCCCGACGTAGCTTTGCCGCGAGGGATGAGGGGCACGCGTTCTTGAGCGGCCCATTTGACCAACGCTACGATCTCCTCCTCAGAGGAGGGCTGCACAACAGCATCGGCGAGCGGATTGCCGATGAGCGGCTTGATCATACTCGGCATCTCGCCAATGTCGTGGCTGTAGAGCTTGCGCTCAACTCGCCGGGTCGTCATCCTATCGCCGAACTGGTGCTCCAGCCATCCAATCTGTGAAGCAGATAAACGCGACATGCAAAGCCTCCTAACCATATAGAATCCGACAATAACCAACTGTTTCGGAACACGTCCACCGTACGGTGGGACGCAGGTGCAGCGGTTAGCCGCGATTCACAACACTCGCGCGCCCCTTCAACAGATCTGCCATGAAGCTGCGCAGTATCTCGATCGCTTCCATAATGCGGGGATCGCCAAGGGAATAATAGATCGAGGTCCCGTCACGCTCCGCAGTCACCAAGCCGCGTTCACGCAGGATGCGCAGGTGATGCGAGACTGTCGATTGTGCAATATCCAGTACCTGGGTGAGCTCGGTCACATTCCACGCGCGCTCGGCCACCAGATACAGAAGCCTAAGACGCTTGGGGTCACCAATGCCTTCGCAGACGTAACTGTGGAATAGTGAGATCTCTTCTTCAGTCATAGGGGGCATTGAATCTCCTATCAATAAATATCTATATATATCAATATACATATATTATAGGAAAAACCAAGAACAGGTCAATAGGCAACATAGCAAAATGAGGAAACCCGCTGGGGAAGAACAAAAAAACGGTGTGGGTGGAAAACCACACCGTTTGAGCTATAATGCCGAAGGTGGGAGTCGAACCCACATGAGCTAAGCTCGAGCGAGTTTGAGTCGCTTGCGTCTGCCTATTCCGCCACTTCGGCTCGAAAACCAAGTATAGTCAGGTTTGGGAGAACGTCAAGGTGACATGACCATCGCGCCTGAGAGGTGGGATGAGGAAGCACTCGTCAGAGCCGCGCAACGTGGTCAGATGGATGCCTTCAATGAACTCATCCTTCACTACCAAAGCCAGGTTTTCAACTTGGCTTACCACATCTTGCACGATCCCGCCGCGGCAGATGATGCGACGCAGGAAGCGTTCATCTCGGCGTACCGCTCGATCAAGAAGTTCCGTGGGGGATCATTTCGTTCGTGGCTGTTGCGCATCGTGACTAATGCGTGCTACGATGAACTACGCCGCCGAAAGCGACGCCCGAATGTCTCGTGGGACGATTTCGGGGATATGGATGACGAGGCAAACCCGCATCTTGTGAACGGTGGGCCGAAACCGGAGGAGTCAGTACAACAACAGGAATTACGCGCATTACTGGAACGTTCCATAGCCAAACTACCCAAGCATCATCGAACCACGATCATACTGATAGACCGCATAGGACTATCGTATGAGGAGGCGGCTAAGGTTATGGACGTCGCGTTGGGCACGGTGAAATCACGCCTGGCGCGGGCTCGAAAAGAGATGCAGTCGCTGCTCCAAGCGGAACGGGAACTTTTGCCCGCACGCTTTCGTCTATAGGGTAGCCAGTAGTGTGGGAGGCAAGTGAGTTATGACCCGGAAGACATGGAGCACGGTGGACGTTTCGTCCTACCTGGATGGCGAGTTGACGCCAGAGGTCCAGGTCGCCTTCGAAACCACTGTCTCACAAGATCCTGATCTGCAGCATCGCGTCGCCGAGATGCGCCAAGTTGTGGCGTTGATGCGAGCAGTCCCTCCGCAGGAGCCTCCACGCAACTACCTCCTGACCCCGGCAATGGTGACCGAGGCCGAGTCCAAGCCCCGAGCCCAGCGGCGGAGACTCCCATTGCTCATGATGCGCATTGCGACGTCCGCTGCTGCGGCTGCCTTTATCGTTGCCTCCGGACTGACCCTGATGCAGCGGGGGGGCACGCCGGCGATGATGACGCAGTCGCAGGGCGCGCCGGAGGCTGCCATAATGCCGGAAAAGGAAGCTGCCTGGGATGAGGATGAGATAGAGATGCTCCCTGCGCCCGTAGCAAAAGCCGTGCCGGTTGAGGGATTCGCTGAGGCGAAGAAGGAAGCTCCAGCAGCACCAGAGGTGGAGAAGGCTGTGGTGCGTGCGGTAGAGGTGAAAGAAGTGGAAGAGGAAGTGGTGTCCGAGGCCCCTGCTGAGCCCGTCCTCGGCATGCAAGACGCGGAGAACATCGAGGAACCAGGCGTGGGCGGTGGCGCGGAAACGCCTGCACCCGAAGGCGACACAGATAGTGCTAAGGTGACAACTGAAATCAGCGATACCGCAGACAGTATGGCCGCCGGCGTCTCTGTAGGTTCCGGTGAACCCACGCCACAGAAAGGAAATGTGCCGGCTGAGGTGGAACCTGCACCGACAGAGGCAGCAGCGTCCGAGGCAGTGGCTGAAAAGGAAGAAGAGATAGCTGCAGAGGCCCCAGGGCCGCCACTAGGGGCCGCTGGAGAGATGGTTACGAGTGATGACTCGGAGACAGCAATTCACGCAATGTCAGAAGACGATCAAGCGCTGGCAACGGCCGGAGAAGCCTTCGAAGCGACAGAGGCTACGCCAGGAAGCGCGAGCACAGCATCAGCCGTGTGGACCCCTATTGGATTGGGCGTTGTAACAGCTATGCTGGCGGGGATCACCTACTGGCTATCCCGACGTCAACTCGACTGAGCAGCAAGCACCGAGACCCATTATCAAAGACATATAGGTAGGAATAGACTTGGATACATTGCGAGATACCGAAAGCAAAGATCCTGCACTGCGCTATTGCGCTCAGTGCGGATCTTTGCTTGAGGACAAATTCGCCTTTGGACACGTGCGGCGCTATTGCCGCATCTGCAATCAGATTATCTTTCACGAGCACAAAGTTGCGGCGGCAGTTCTGGTCACGGACCGCGAGAATCGCGTCCTGCTGGTGCGTCGCGCGATGAATCCCCACCGGGGATTCTGGAGTCTGCCTGCGGGCTTCGTCGACTATGGAGAGTCTCCTGAGGACGCCGCCTGCCGCGAGTGTCTTGAGGAAACCGGTTTGAT
>JAGHDT010000074.1 GCA_021159805.1 Anaerolineae bacterium | reverse complement strand
GTGGATCTTTGGGCTCTGGGGTGTATTATCGTGGACGTGCAATCGGAAGCTTCTCTTGCCATAGAGGCTGCTGAATTGGCCGAAGCCCAGCTCCAGCCGGCCCAGGTAAACCGCGACATTCGATCCGAGGGCTCTGTGGAGCGTGAGGCTGCCGAGTATCAGGTACTGGCGGCAGAGCATGCCCTGGCTGCCGCGGAGGCTGACCTGGAGACGGCGCAGACGTTGCTGGACTACCTGTGGTGGATTCGTAGCGAACCGCTGGGCTACATCGCCCAAGCGAATGGCGCCGAAGGTCAGGTCGCTATCGCTGAAGCCGAGGTCGTCGTCGCGCAAGCTCACCTCCAAGATGTACTTGACGGGCCGACTGCGGAGGAGATCGCCGTAGCTGAGTCTGTGGTCCGACAGGCGCAAGCGGAGGCGGATCTGTTGCGTCTGAAGATTGCCCGCTGCACACTTGTCAGCCCGATCGACGGGGTGGTGATGGCACAGGGTCTGCAGGCGGGTGAGCTGGCTGCGCCTGCTGCGACGATTTTGCGACTTGCCGACCTCAGCGCGGTCAACCTGGAGGTGTATGTGCCTGAGAACCGCATCGGTCAGGTGCAGCTCGACCAGGCCGTGTTCGTCACGGTGGACAGCCACCCGGACCTCGTTTTCGAGGGGCGCGTGGTCAAGATAGGGGATGAGCCCGAGTTTACACCCCGAAATGTGGCCACAGCTGAGGAGCGGCTGAATACCTTCTACGCCGTCGAGATTGAGCTTGCGAACCCCGATGGGCTGCTGAAGCCGGGCATGCCGGCCGATGCGCAGTTCTAGCGGCTATCTTTCTATTACGTGCCGAGGGGGGCGCCCACAAGGCGCCCCCCTCGGCACGTTTCCGCTATTCGCGCGTTCTACCTTGACTGCGCAACCAGTGGCAACAAGTCCGCTGTAGATTCCAGGACCATGTGCGCCCCGGCTCGCCAGAGTTCGGCCTCTTCCCCGAATCCACACAATACCCCGATCGCCCACGCTCCGGCACGGCGGGCAGCACGTATGTCAACTGGGGTATCGCCCACCATCACGCAGGCTGCGGGGTCCAATCCCAGCTGCTTTGCTGCGTATAGGACAGGCTCGGGGTGGGGTTTGAGCCGTTTGGTGGTCTCCTGTGTGGCCAACACGTGGAAGTAGTCGCTCAGAGCGTGCTGTTTCAGGAAGAGGACGGCATCTTCCTGTGACCGCGTCGATACCACGGCCAGTTGTCCTATGGTTGCGAGATGCTGGATCAGGGGGCGGACGCCGGGGATCAGTTGGAATGTCAGCTCGCCACGGCGGCGCAGCCGGTGGCGGAGCGCAAAGATCCAGGGATCAAACCCGATGCTATCCAGCAAGGTCATTGCGTGATTCATAGGAGTCTCGCTGAGCATCACGATGCGGCGCGCCAGCCGCCGCGATCTCCTGTTGCCGATAAGGCGCAGCCGGTGGGCCAGGGCCTCGACGGCCTGGTCGTCGGTGTCCATGAGCGTGCCGTCAAGATCGAAGAACCATCCTCGGATCTTACCCAGGTGTTGTGGTAGGAAGGGGGTGGGTCTTGTCGATGTCACGGCGAAGTCTCTGACCAGAGGCTGGTCTGCAATATGAGCAAGCTCATCCCCGTGGCTGCGAGCGCGAGGGCGAAGGTGACCGTCAGACCCTTCTCCCGTTTGCTGCGCTCTGTGTCCCAGGTGACCCGGCGATCATCCGTATCCCCGTGCTTCGTGCCCGGCAGAGTCAGGCCGCGGCCCGCGTCGAACAGGAAGGAAATACTGCTGCCCACGCCCAGGACCGCTGCTGACGTGCAGAGCGCATCCGACCAGCGTGCCTGGGAGTATCCCGGGTCAATCAGTACGCCGAGCAACACACGCATTACCGCACCCGCCAGGACCAAGCCTACGAGGCGCCAGAAGCGCAAGGGTTCTTGGTCTTTGATCTGTGACATCAGATAATTCCTTTGCTTCCGTGTGTTTGGAATCCATGCTACAATGATGAAAAGGAGGCCCGACATGACAGATGATGAACAGGACGCCGTCTTCAACCCGGGACAGGTCGAGTGGGTCGAGAAGAAGGGGGCGAAGGACCTCGACAAAGACCAGCGCGCATTACTGCTGGCTATGGTGCAGCTAGAGGCTGAAAACGGGCACGAATTGCGCCCAGATGAGTGTTCAGCGATTGAATCCTTGGCCAGCCAACTGGACGGCTTTGATGCGCAAGAGATCAAGAAAGCCATCGCCAAGATGGTGAACCAACCTGCTGACCCCAAGCGCAAGACGTCCTGGTCAGAACTCAAGAAGCACATACGCTGAGATCGGTCCCGCGTCAGGGGCCGATGTTGCTAGAACGGCGGGCTGTCCCCGGGATCGCCGCCCCCCAGTGCGGCTCCGCCGGTGTTGACTGAGCGCAGTAGTTCCTCGGCGACTGCACGGTTCACTTTGCGGGACTGCCCCTGCATTTCCTGTGCGACAATGCCAAAACCCGTGAGGTTGTCCATCAACCGTGCGGCCCTGGTGTAGCCGATGCGCAGGCGTCGCTGAAGTAGCGACGTGGAGCAGCGGTTCTCCGCCAAGAAGATCTCAACCGCAGCGGGCAGAAGCTCGTCCTCGAAGTTGTAGGCGGCGGAGGTCGGCTCCTCGAATGTCGGGAAGAGCTGTGGTTGGGTGGCTACCTCGCTGACGCTGAGTCCCTCGGTGGAGAGCGTCTTTGTGTTCTGCGCTTCGTCCGGCTCCACCGCTGTCTGCCAGAAGCTGATGAGACGGTTGATTTCAGCATCGGACACCCAAGCCCCCTGGAGGCGCAATGGTTGGCCCACGTCGGGGGGCATAAAGAGCATATCGCCTCGTCCGAGCAGGCGTTCAGCGCCGGGCACGTCCAGGATCACGCGTGAGTCGACGGAAGAGGCCACCGCGAATGCGATGCGGGCCGGGAAGTTCGCCTTGATCAGGCCGGTCACAACATCGACGCTGGGGCGCTGGGTGGCGATGATCAGGTGGATACCGGTGGCTCGGGACATCTGTGCCAGTCGGCAGATCACACGCTCTGCCTCGTCCGGCGCTTGCAGCATAATATCGGCCAACTCATCAATCAGCACGGCGATGTAGGGGATTGGCGTCTCTTCCTGGCTGTTCTTGACGCGCCGATTGAAGTCGTCGATGTTGCGCGCCCCAACGTTAGCGAAGCGCCGGTAGCGGCTGTCCATCTCACGCATCACCCACCGCAGGGTCGGCACGACCCGATCCACATCCACGATCACGGGCGCTAGCAGATGTGGGATGCCGTTATACTGTGTGAGTTCAACGCGCTTGGGGTCGACCAGGATCAGTCTCAGGGTGTCCGGCGTGTTCTGCAGCAGTAGTGCGGAGATGACAGAGTTCACGCAGACGGATTTTCCGGCACCGGTGGCCCCGGCGATCAGCAGGTGTGGCATCGCGCGTAGGTCCGCGGCAACAGCTTGCCCGGAAACGTTCTGTCCCAGTCCCAGCCGCCAACGCCCCTTGAGCCTGCCAAAGCTGTCGGAATCCATCACGTCGCGCAAGGAGACAATGGCCGGCTCCTCGTTGGGGACCTCGATGCCGACGAGGCCCTTCCCTGGAATGGGTGCCTGGATGCGAATGCTCCTGGCGGAAAGTGCCAGCGCCAGATCGTCGGCCAGATTGGCGATCTTGCTCACCTTGACCTTGGTTTTTCTGCCGCGGCTCTCCGTGAAGAGCGGTTCTATGCCGAACTGCGTCACGACAGGCCCTTGGTTGATCTCGCTCACGCTGACGGGCGCGCCAAAGCTCTCCAATGTTGCCTCGATAATGCGGACCTGGTGGCGTATCAAGTTCTCGCTGTAGTATTGTTCGCTGCCTTCCTCGAGCATCTCCGCTACAGATGGCAGTCGCCACTTCTGCGTGCCTACCTGCATTGGCTGCATCCGCAGCTCGCTATTGCCATTACCGGTTCGGCCGGCGACGTTGATCTTTGGCGGGGTCCGTGGGGCCGTGGGGGACTCGGTCTCCTCAGCCGTGCCGATCGCGATCGATTCAGGGGAGGGTGTGCTCTCCAGGAGATCTTCCGGAATCTGTTGTTGAGAGATATCCTTGTTGGCTTGCAGCCGCGTCTTGCGCTGCTCACGCCACTCAATGATTATCTGCACTGCTTCGGCGGGAGAGACACTTGCGGCGAAGGTGATGGTGATGATCCACCCGATCAGCAGGGCAAAGACCAGTCCCGCCGGTCCTAGCCAATCGGTGCCGGTTTCCACAAGGAAAGCGCCAGCCAGTCCGCCACCGATACCTCTGCGACCCAAGGCGTAGAGATCCACTTGGGGCCAGATCAAGACAACCACAAAGTGCATTGTCGTCAGGGTCACAAGGAAGCCCAGAATCACGCCCACGATCTGCTCGGGATCGAGCGTGGGGATCTTGTCTCCGAAATGACGCAACACCAGCCAGAGGCCGAAGGCACCCAGGAAGATCGGGACGACATAACGGCCCCAGCCAAAGACCTGGCTGAGGAGCGAGATCCACCACTGGGTCAGGACGCCCTGCTGCGCAGAGAGCATGCTGAGGATCGTGAGCGCTGCGACAACGATCAGCACCCATCCCAGAATATCCAGTTTCTGATCCCGGCTGAGCTGCTGCCACAGCGTCGGCTGCGGCTTCTTGCTCGATGAACGTCGAGACGAGCTGCTGCGTGGCTTTTTCCTGGAACTGGCTGTGGAACTGCGCTTTGTCATCGTGGTGTTTTCCTGGATCTCAAGACGTCACCTCCTCCCCAGCGCGGCATCGAGAGCCTGGCGCAGGGACCGGACCTGAGTGATCTCCAATCCATTGGGTGGGTGGAACTCCGAGCGGCTCAGTCGCCGGGGAATGATAGCACGCCCAAATCCGAGGCGCGCGGCCTCTTGCAGCCGTGCCTCCAGCTGCCCAACCGAGCGTACTTCGCCGGAGAGGCCCACCTCACCCACCACGGCCAGATCGGCCGGCAGCGGACGGTCGCGCACACTGGAGGCCAATGCCACTGCCACGGCCAAGTCGACGGCCGGTTCATCGACCTGCAGGCCGCCGACGACGTTGGCGAAGATATCCTGTTCGCCGAGGGGCAGGCCGGCCCGGCGTGTCAAGACGGCAACCGTGATCAAGAACCGATTATAATCCAGTCCATTGACCGTCCGGCGCGGATTTCCGAAACTCGTGGGGCTTGCGAGAGCCTGAACCTCCACCAGGAGTGGACGTGTGCCCTCAATCGTGACAGCGACGGCCGATCCTGGCACGTTGACCATCCGTTCGGCCAGGAACGCCTCGGAGGGGTTGGCGACTTCGACCATGCCCTTTGCCTGCATCTCGAAGACACCGACCTCGGACGTCGCGCCAAACCGATTCTTGATACATCTCAGCAGCCGGTAGGTGTGGAAGGGATCGCCCTCGAGATAGAGCACAGTGTCCACGATGTGTTCCAGCACCTTCGGCCCGGCAATCGAGCCCTGCTTAGTGACGTGGCCAACGATGAAGACCGGGGTGTCCTGCAGTTTTGCCCAGCGCTGGAAGCGGGCCGCGCACTCTCGTATCTGGCCCACGTTGCCCGCTGCGGAGTTGAGATCCTCCGTATGCATCGTTTGAATGGAATCGATTACCAAAGCCCGGATGCCTGGATGCAAAGCATTAGCATGTCCCAGGATCGTGCCGATTTCTGTCTCCCACAGCAGGTGGAGTGGATCTCCCCGGATACCGAGGCGGTCCGCTCGCATCTTGATCTGCTGTGGCGACTCCTCGCCGGACACATAGAGCACCGGTTTCTTCAGGTCACCGAGCAGGGCCGCAACCTGGAGCAGCAGCGTGGACTTGCCGATCCCGGGTTCTCCACCGATCAGGACAATCGAACCCGGCACCAGCCCTCCGCCAAGGACCCGCGACACCTCGGGCATCGGGACGGGAATGCGGGGGTGAGCGCCGAGTGTGACCTGGCTCAAGGGCTCGGGACGCTGTGACCCGAAGGGAAGCGCGACGCCGCCGCCTGCTCTGGTGGGTTCAGCGTCGAGCTTCGTCTTAACCAGGCTATCCCACGCGCCGCAGTTGGGGCATCTGCCCAGATATTTGACAAAGCTCCAATTGCATTCCTGACAGATCCAGCGGATCTCTTGTTTGACCATACGTTGAACCCCGTCTCATTATGCCAGAACAGATATTCTACTGCAAGGGACCGCAGCCTGTTTCTACCCCGAAATGTCGGAAAGGCAAATACAGTCTTGACCCAACCGGAGTCTGTCAGAACGGGTAGTTGCAGGCGGAAAAACTGCAGTCACTTATGTCGGTTGGGCGATCACCAGTCTTTTCGTCTGCACAATGAAGTTTGCCTCAAACCGAAAGCCGATCGGTTCTGCGTCTGTTTGTGCTAGACTTAAGGTATGAACGCGGATTCAGCCGGGGTGGAGATTCCCGAGTTGCTGGCAGATGCGATGCTGGGCAAGCTCGCGCGGTGGCTGCGTCTCCTGGGGTATGACGTGCGCTATATGCAGGATGACGACGCGGCTATTGCCCATACGGCGCGTGCCGAGGGACGCGTGTTGCTCACGCGAGACCACCAGCTCTCCGAGCGCCGCGGTCTGCGCACCGTGCTCATGCAGTCAGATCGTCTGACAGACCAACTGGCGCAGGTTGTGGAGGCTGTGGGTCGTTTGCCTGCGGGGGCGCCGCAGCGGTGCATGGCATGCAACGCCGCGTTGGTGGAGATCTCGCGTGAGGCGGCCCGGTCAGGCGTCCCTGCGTATGTCGTCGAGACTGTGGGATCGAGCAACGATCACCCCTTCCATCAATGCCCGGAATGTGGTAAGATTTACTGGAAGGGTACCCATTGGCAGGGCATCGAACGTCAGCTTGACGAAGCCCTCAAGGATGGTGCCGTCAGGTGTATGGCTAACAAAGACCGTGCCTGACAGAACTACCTGGTTTCGGTTGACAAATCTATCGGGCAAGCTATAATAATCAGGCTGCCGACCCTACGCGGGATCGGCGCCTATTGTGTAATGGGGAGGATCGACGTGTACGCAGTTATTAGGGCCGGGGCACATCAGTATAAGGCATCC
>JAGHDT010000041.1 GCA_021159805.1 Anaerolineae bacterium | reverse complement strand
CTTCTGTGATCACGGCGCAGACTGGGGATGCCGAGGCCCTGCAAGACCAGCTCACTCTGCTCTATCGCGAGGTCAACCCGTCCGTGGTCTACATCATTGTGACGAATGGCGAAACTGGTCTTGCGGCCTCGGGGGCTAGCGGGAGCGGCTGGGTCTACGGTGAGGATGGGACCATCGTGACCAACAACCACGTTGTGGCTGCCGGCAGCACCTACGAGGTCGTCTTCCCCAATGGCGACCGGATGGAAGCTGAGCTGGTCGGTGCTGATCCTGATAGCGATCTGGCTGTGCTGCAGGTCAAGAACCTGCCGGAGGGTGTTACCCCGCTGCCGCTGGGTGGTGGCGATAGCATCGCGATCGGGCAAATCGCAATCGCGATCGGCAACCCATTTGGTGAGGAGAGTTCAATGTCAATGGGTATCATCAGCGGCCTAGATCGCAGCCTGCCCTCACAGCGCAAGAGTGTGGAGGGAAACACCTACGCTCTTCCGGAAGTCATCCAAACCGATGCTCCGATCAATCCCGGCAACTCTGGTGGCCCTCTGCTGAACCTGGATGGTGAGGTGATCGGCGTGAATGCTGCGATCGCCAGCACCAGCGGGTCCAGCTCCGGCGTGGGTTTCTCGATACCGGTGGACGTGGTCAAGCGGGTCGTGCCCCACCTGATCGAGGATGGCGAGGTGGCTTACCCCTACATGGGCGTGAGTTTCGATGGTGAGATCTCGTTGTCAGATCTTGATCTCTACGGCATTTCTCAGACGCGCGGCGCCTACGTCATCAGTGTCTCACCGGGGAGCCCTGCGGATGAGGCCGGTCTGGTCGGTGCCGATCCTGAGACCGGGCGCGGGGGCGACCTCGTCATTGCGATCAATGATCGGGCGATCGATAGATTCTCGGATCTGAACAGCTACCTCGTACTGGAGGCAACAGTGGGACAGACGGTGGACCTGACTGTGATTCGTGGCGATCAAACCATTGTGCTGCCGCTGACACTGGGGGCCCGCCCGTAGAGAAAGTCGCAAGTCCGAAGTCGGGAATCTTCACGCCCTTGGAGATGCCTGACTTCGGACTTCTGACGTCGGACCTCGGGCCATTCCTCCGCAACCTTCAACTTTCCAACGTGTAACCTGAAACTGTCCTACACATCCACCGTCGTCGTCATGTCATACCGCTGACCAGTACGCGATGACTCCAGGGCACCGACCATCATCTCGGTGATGTGCAGGCCCCAATCCACTCCCACGATCGGCGTGCGATCCTCCAGGATGCAGTCAATGAGATGCTGCGACGACTGGTGATAATAGTTGAAGGCACCGGGTGTGGGCTGGGGCCACTTGGCCTTGCTGGCGTCGCCGCGGCTGGGAATATGGTACCAGCCAGCAGCGTCGACGTAGGGGAGCAAGTCCTTGCGTGTGGAGATGATCGAGGCCATATGGCCTGCACCGAAGAGCAGATTGCCCTCGGTGCCGAAGATCTGCAGGTTACCGCCACCGGTGCCCGGCAGCACAGGATGGTAGATCCGGCCAACGTGACAGGTTCCGGCGCTGCCATCGACCATCTCATACATCGAGTAGACCTGGTCCACGGCCTGCATCTTCACGGCTTTGGTCCTGGGCAGGTCCACCACGACATCCCAGTAGTTGGCTTTGTCAGGATCGGTGACGCCGGCAAGAAACTCATCATACTTCTCCTCCGGCACGATCCTGTGGTCGGTCACTTTGATGCCCGCCTGGGCAAAGACGCTCTTGCACGCACCCAGCACGGAGACGATCTGTGTTGGGGCATACGGTAGGTCAAAGAGGAATCCCCCGCTATCCTTGTCATAGAAGGCTGCCTGTCCATAGGGGTTGCCACCTAACGCGGGGCCGTAGGTTGTCGGCCCGGTCCAGGCCAGCGAGAACCAGAGAATGTCGCCGAGAACGCCGGCTTTCACGAGCTCGCGCAGGTACGCGTAGTCCGGGTCCAACAGCGTGTTGGAGCTGGGCTCGATAATGGCTTTGACGCCGGCCCGGCGGATTGCCGCGGCAATGGTACGCGCATCGTCCATATGGGTCGCCATCGGCTTCTGGATCAGCACGTGCTTGCCCTTCTCGACCGCGGCAAGAGTGAAGGGGACGTGGGTGCCGGGCGCGGTGAGGATGAAGATCGCGTCGAGGTCCGCTTTGTCCAGCATCTCGTAGTAATCGAGGTACTGTTCTTTGGCGCCGAACAACCGGGCGCAGGCCTCGGTGCGTGTCCTGTAGAGATCGCACACCGCCACGAGGTCCACGGTGTCCATCTTCATCAGGTAGGGCAGATAGTAGGCGGTGGCGACAACGCCGCAGCCCACCACGCCGACTTTCACTTTGTCTTGGGTCATAGGTCATGCTCCTCTGATGTCTGTTGAGCCGGATTGGCACGTAGGTGAGGATCACAAGGCTTGCAGATCATATCTGTAACACTGGGCGCTTCGAGATGAAACAGGCCTGTTTCTGTTGGGGCACCACCTGCAGATCCATGATATGGCGGTTTCCTCGGGAGGCCAAGCAGGGCGCACGCATCTGGTCGACTCCGGGGCAAGAGTCGTCACCCCGAGCGCAGTCGAGGGATCTCGCCCCCTCAATTGCACACGCCACGGCGAAGCTCCAGATCCCTCGACTGTTACGCTTGCCCCTGTGGGTGTCCGGCTGACCCGCTCGGGATGACGGTAGCTGCGCCTATTCGGCCGAGATGCGTACGTCCACGGCTTGTTCCTACCCCATTGTGCCGATGGTCATAGTTTGGCGCTGGTGTCTTTACTATGGTACGGTCTTTGACCACCTCTCACTGCGAGCGTACGCCGGCCCCATCACAGCATCGTAAAGCGCGTTCGCCGCCGAAGAGTACCCGCCGACAAAGGCCATCGTCGCCCCCAGTCTCCGAACCCGGCGCAGCGCCTCGTGCATCACGGCTTTTGCCAGACCACGCCGTTGGTAGGGTGGATAGGTGCCTACCGGCTCGAAGTAGGCGCTGCGGGTCACATCATCATACCAGACCGTGGTGAACGAGGCCAGATCGCCATTCGGAGCGACAACCACGAGATCCAGATCGCGTCGGTAGAGCGGACAGTGCTGGATTTCGAGATACCATTCCCAGCCCAACGCCGCGTAGTCCTCCTCAGGTGCATCCGGATTGAACGCCTTCCACGAGTACCAACTGCGGGCCGGCAGTTCATCGATATCACCAAGTGAGCGGATGGT
>JAGHDT010000106.1 GCA_021159805.1 Anaerolineae bacterium | reverse complement strand
TACGATGTCGCTGAGATTGCCAAGAGGCTGGATCGCTACCCCAACTTCGCGGTCGATACGTCGGCCCGCTTGCACGATCTGGCTTGGCAGGAGAGCGAGGCGGTGCGTCAATTCTTCATCGCCTACCAGGACCGTATCCTCTTTGGCACTGATATCGTGCAGCGCCAGGCGCAGTCTGTTGTGAGTGAATCGGAGCGGCAAGAGAACCTGTCGAGTGCGCGGAAGCGCTATCAGACTGAGACTGCGTACTACGAGACCGGCGAGAAGGTGCTGGTGCGTGGCCGAGAGGTGCAGGGGCTGGCACTGCCGCCGGCGGTTTTGGAGAAACTCTATAGGATCAATGCCCAACGGTGGTATCCGGGGGTGTAGGACGTGAGGCGTGCCACATATTTCGTCGTAGACGTTATGTTCGCTGGCGCACACCACGCAAGCATGAGAATGTGACGCAAGGAACGGCCCAAAGCCGCGATCGAGTCCTGGTGAAGGGCTTTGGGCCGGCAGAACGCGTAACAGAAGGCTATTCTCAAAGTAGCACGGAATGCGCACTGTGCGCCACGTTCTGATGGGAGAAAGAACAATGCAAGGTGTCAAGATTCTCGACTCGGGGAAATGCTATGATGGCTATACACTCTTTTGCCACAGTTATGAAGACCCTACGACTGCGGCCAGTGGCGAGGGACACATCTATCTCATTGATATGGAAGGCCGGGTACAGCATGAGTGGAGGACGCAGACGGCACAGCAGTCCTTCTGCCGGCTGCTGCCCAATGGCAACCTGCTCTATCCCACGCGAGACCGGTCTCGCCTGGAAGCGGCGGGCCTACGAGAGCTGGACCCGGACAGCAATGTCGTGTGGTACTATCACTGCCGCATCGACCACGATTGCCAGGTGTTGGAGAACGGTAACCTGATGCTCCATACGATCACCGACCGGATGGTTCCGGCGCTGGGGGTAGGCCTCAAGCGCAACCCGTATATGCTGGAGATCACCCGCGACAAGGAACTGGTGTGGGAGTGGCGCGGTGAGGAGCATCTTGATGAACTAGAGGCGCTGCTGCCGACCGATGGTTGGGCGCACTTCCTGGAGCGCATCCAGGATCCGTTCGCGTTTGATTGGGCGCACAACAACACTTGTCAGATCATCCCGCCCAACGCCACCGCCGAAAAGGAAAAAGCCGCCGGCGGGCCGGTGCGGTTCAAGCCGGGCAACATCGTCTTCAGCTACCGCAGTGTAGACATCATTGGAGTCATCGAGCGCGAAACGGGCCAGATCGTGTGGGCGTGGGGCCCTGGTGAGCTGGATGGCCAGCACAAACCGCACATGCTGCCCAACGGCAACTTGTTGATTTTCGACAACGGAACTCTGCGCGGCTACTCGCGCGTGATTGAGCTAAATCCCCTGACCGAAGAGATCGTGTGGGAATACGTGGCCGAACCAAAGGAGAGCTTCTGCAGCCGCTATATCTCGGGCGCGCAACGGCTGCCCAATGGCAATACGCTCATCTGCGAAGGGGCTTCGTGCCATCTCTTTGAGGTGACACCTGACAAAGAGGTGGTCTGGGATTATGTCAGCCCGTTCAAAGAAGAGGGTGCGCTGGCGGTCTATCGCTGCTTGCGGTATGCGCCGGAGGATGTTGAGGCACTGTTGGGAAAGAGAAGTCCCTGAACGGAGTTGTGGGATGAATCGAAGAACTGCCGGAGCTCACGAAGGTTTGGCTGATCAAGGGCGGGACGGCAGGCTTCGACTTCCTTGATCAGACCATTGAGCCTATTGGTTTCTATCAATCTTTGCCTGGATGGAGGTTGTCATGCCCCGAAGAAGCAAGAGTGAATCTGTGCCTACCGCGATGAAACCGCGCTACGATGAGATTGTGGCGGTAACCGATGCGTTCTGCGATGAGCACCTTAATGCCGAATATGCGCAGCTCTGCCGCCAGATGGCTGCGACATTGGCGCGCAAGCGTCCCTCACCGCTCCAGACCGGACGGGTCAATACTTGGGCCGCCGGCATTGTCCATGCCCTCGGCACTGTGAATTTTGTCTTTGACAAAACTCAAGAGCCTCACATCAGCGCTGGTGATCTGGCGGAGGCCTTCGGACTGGCCAAGAACACGATCAACGGAAAGTCGAAGAAGATCCGGGACTTGCTCAAGGTAGGCCTGATGGACCCGAACTGGACTCTGCCCAGCCGGATGGATGATAACATGATGGCCTGGATGGTCTCGGTCGATGGGTTGATCGTGGATGCACGTCGTTTACCGCGCGAGATGCAGGAGGAAGCCTACCGTAAGGGCCTTATCCCCTATGTGCCTGATGGACGGGACTGATGGGTGGGGTCACAGTGACTTCCTCTGCCAGCGCGCAGCGCGGTAGCGTTTCACCATCAGCGCCGCTTGAACGCCCCATCCCAGGACCAGCCCCCACCAGATGGACTGTGGCCCTAGTCTCAGACCTCTGGCGAGAATCCAGACCAGGGGAAGCTGAACGATCCAGAGCGCGACCAGGTTGACGAGCATCGGTGACAGAGTATCCCCTGCACCTACCTGCGCAGCATCGTGGACCCAGGTAGTGGTCTGGAGCAGATATCCCAGGCACAGCCATCGCAACATAACGATGCCGGAGGTCAGCGCCTCGGGTTCGAGGTTGAACCACCCCAGTGCCCAGGGGGCCGTGATCATCAGGATCACGCCAAGGCTTGCTGACATCGCCAGTGCGGCGTGGTTGATCCACCGCACGGCACTCTCGGCCCGTTTGATCTGTCCGGCTCCCATGTTGAGCCCCACCATGGCTGCGCCTGCACTGGAGATGCCCATCGCCGGCACTTGCATAATGGCAAGCAAGCGATTGCTGACGACCCACGCCGCCAGAGTGTCGGCGCCAAAGGAGGCGATCAGGCGCAGCAGGAGCGACATCGCCAAGTTGGGAGCGCCGCGCTGTACCACTGCAGGAAGTGCAATGCGGACGATACGCCCCATCATCGGCAGGTCAATGCGCAGATCATGCAC
>JAGHDT010000200.1 GCA_021159805.1 Anaerolineae bacterium | reverse complement strand
CGGGCACTACGGCTCTCCGGTCTGCCTTGGGTTGGCGAGGGTCCTTCATCGAGCCCCTATGCAAATCGCAGAAAGGGTCGCGAAACATATTCCAGCGGCCTCATTTGTGGCAAAGGTGGACGTCGCCCGTCCTGGTTATGTCAATTTCACGCTGGCTGAGGACTGGGTGGCCTCTCAGGTGCCCGCCATCCTGGCCGCCGGTGAGACGTGGGGCAATCAGACTCTCGGGAACAACGCGCGAGTGCAAGTCGAATTCGTGAGTGCGAATCCGACCGGCCCAATTACGATCGGCTCGGCCAGGAACGCGGTGATCGGTGATGTCCTGGCCTCTGTGCTGGAGGCTGCAGGCTATGCTGTGCAGCGTGAGTACTACGTGAACGACGCCGGATCGAAGGTCCGTCACTTCGGAGGGAGTATCCTGTCCCGCTACGGTGATCTGTTCAACGTGGATATTCCGTTTCCGGAAAACGGATATCCTGCGCCCTATGTGACAGATTTGGCGCAGTTGGTCAAGGAGAGATTTGGTAGCGCCTACCTAGACAAGGAACGCGAAGTGGCGGTGCGCGAGTTGGGACACTGGGGCATCAAGCAGGTCTTGCACGGAGTCGAGGATGATCTCAAGCAACTCGGGGTGCACTTTGACAACTGGTTCAGCGAGCGGTCACTCTATGAGTCTGGGCTCTTTGATCAGATGATGGCGCAGTTGTCCGAGGGGGGCTACGTGGTGAAGTATGATGATGCCACGTGGTTCCGCCACGAGGATCTGGAGAAGGACGCCGTGCTGATTCGTTCTCCACAGGTGATCCCAGATCCTGAGGGACGCCCTACCTACCTGGCATCGGATATGCCTTACCTGTGGAACAAGCTGGTGGTGCGCGGGTTTGATAGGGCCATTTACATCTGGGGAGCTGATCACCACGGTGACGTGCCGCGCGTCCAGGCAGGGGCAAAGGCACTGGGTTTGGATGTGGACCGGCTGGTGTTCATCATTTACCAGATGGTGACGCTGATGCGCGGCGGCGAAGTGATCCGCATGTCGAAGAGCTCGGGGGAGTTTGTGACGCTGCGCGAGCTGGTGGACGAGGTGGGTGCTGATCCCATTCGGTTCAATATGCTCACGCGCACGGTCGACGTCACGTTGGACTTCGATCTGGATCTGGCGGTGGAACAGTCAGACCGGAACCCTGTTTTCTACGTTCAGTACGCGCATACACGCATTGCAGGTGTGCTCAGACACGCGCGAGAGCAAGGTTGGGATACAGAGGCCGGTGGTGACGCATCGCTGCTAACCCACCCGAGCGAACAGGCTCTGATCCGCAAGATGCTTGTCTTGCCTGAGCTGATCGCGATGGCGGCGACGAATCTTGCCCCGCACCATCTGACGACGTATGCTCGGGAGCTGGCTTCGGCCTTCCACGCCTTCTACCGCGACTGCCGGATTGTGTCGGATGACGCGGCGGATGCTGAGCTGTCGGCTGCACGATTGATGCTGGCCCGTGCGGCCAAGTCGGTGTTGGCTCGTGTACTGCACCTGATGGGAACGAGCACTCCGGACCGGATGTAGACTTCCCTGCGTTGCCAAACACTGACTTTGACAAGGAGACTTGATGAGCCTCAAACCGGATTTCTGGATTCGCGAGATGGCGCTGGAAGCGCAAATGATTGATCCATTCGTGGACGGACAGATCAGCAACGGCGTGATTTCGTATGGTCTTTCTTCTTATGGCTATGACATCCGGGTGGCTGAAGAATTCAAGGTCTTTACGCCGGGTATGGGAGATATGGTGCTGGTGGACCCCAAGCACCTAGCGGGGAACGCTATGGTTGATTTCATTGGGGATGTCTGTATCATTCCGCCGAACTCGTTCGTTCTGGCGCGCAGTCTTGAATACATCCGCATGCCCCGGAATGTGCTTGGTGCGGTGTTGGGAAAGTCGACTTACGCCCGCTGTGGTATTGTGACGAACTTCACGCCGCTCGAGCCGGGCTGGCACGGCCATATCACGATTGAGATCAGTAATACGACGCCTCTCCCGGCCAAGATTTACGCGAATGAGGGCATCGCACAAGTGCTGTTCTTCGAGGGGGATGCGCCCTGCGAGGTGAGCTATGCCGATAAGAAGGGCAAGTACCAGGGGCAGCGAGGGGTTGTACTGTCCAGGATGTGAGGGTGGCTGAGCCCATTCGTTTCGTGCACTTCTCGGATCTCCATATCGGGATTGAGAATTACGGCCGTCTGGATCCTGCCACTGGCCTTAACCGCCGGGTGATGGATTTCCTGGGCCGGCTGGACGACGTTGTTGCGTATGCTATTGATCACGATGCTGATCTCGTGTTGTTCGCCGGCGATGCCTTTCGGAGTCGACGGCCGAGCCCCACGCATCAACGGGAGTTCGCTCAGCGGATTCGCGCACTATCGGTGGCCGGCATCTCAGTGGTGCTGTTGGTCGGGAACCATGATGTTCCGGTGATGTCACAGCGGGCCTCCAGCATCGAGATCTTCTCGACCCTGGAAGTGCCGGGGGTGATCGTTGCTGATCGCCCCGCGGTACACCGGATTATCACACGGCGTGGCCCGGTACAAGTCGTGACGATACCCTATCCGGTCCGACAACGGTTGCTGTCGCGCGAGCAGTTTCGGCGGATGAGCCAGGAAGAGCTGGACGGTGCGGTGAGTGAGGTTGTCATTGGTATGCTGGAGGCGCTCAAGGGGCAGTTGTCTGAGGATGAGCCCGCCGTGCTGATGGGACACTTTTCCGTGGCCGGTGCAAACTGGGGGTCTGAGCGCAGCATTATGGTGGGGCGGGACGTGACACTGCCCATCTCGGCGCTGGTTGATGCGCGGTGGGCCTACGTTGCGCTAGGACATATCCACCGACATCAGAGCCTTAATGCGGATGATCTTCCTCCCGTGGTCTATGCGGGCAGTTTGGCGCGTGTCGACTTTGGAGAAGAGCACCATCCCAAGGGTTTCTGCTGGGTTGAGCTCGAGGATGGCCATGCGTCGTGGCACTACGTTGAACTTCCGGCTCGGCGCTTTGTGACGCTGCGCATTGATGTGCGCGGTGAGTCCGCACCACTGAGCGCAATCCGGACAGTTGTGGGTGCGCACGATCTCAGCGGTGTTGTGGTGCGGTTGATCGTTGAGATGTCTCCTGAGCAGGAACCGCTTCTGCGAGACGTGGATCTTGTGCCTTTGCTGGCGGATGCCTTCCATACCCAGATCAACCGTGAGGTGGACCGGGCGGTTCGTGACCGGCTTGACGGCATGGAACCGGCCACGATGACGCCTATGCACTTGCTGGAACGCTATCTCGGAGCGATCGGCAAAGATGAGAGTGAGTTCGCACCGTACTTGACAGCAGCCCAGAGCATCTTTGCTTCGAACGTTGTGGACGAAGGCTAGACACGACTCTGTCCCGCCGAACAGTCCGGGAATGTATACTTCCCAGATGAGAGCTTGACACTATTCAGGATCCGCTTATAGTTGGCTGTCGGGTCGGCAGCACACCGTTGCGAACCGATGCCACGCAGTATTCGCACTGGCGGGATATGAGATGATTAAGGATAAGTGGTCCCGGTGAGGTGGTTTACGTGATGAAACGACTGAGCTCCGCTCTCTTGACGATCCTGGTCATTGGCGTGTTTGCGGGTTTCACGCCAACCCGTGGAGGCGCCGTGGCAGCGAGCGTGGATAGCGTGGGGGGGGGCTCTCTGCGGCCCAGCTCCAGTGATCTTAGCCGTTATTGGAGCCCCCGGGTCCAACAGTGGGAGTCGTTGATTGTGCAAGAGGCGGAGAGAAGGCAACTGGACTCGGATTTGCTGGCTTCACTGGTGTGGATGGAGTCTCGGGGAGACGCCGTCGCAGTGGGCCCCGTGGGTGCTGTAGGTCTGATGCAGGTTATGCCCAGGGAGGCCGGTTTTGCGTGGCGTCCGACACACGACGAGTTGCTGGACCCTGAGACGAATCTGTTTTGGGGAACCCGGACTTTGGCCACAGTGGTGAAGCAGGGTGAGGGGGACATTTTCAACGCACTGGCTGCGTATAACGGCGGCTGGGCGCAGATTATGTATCGGGGCCCAAAGCGCTTCGCTACTACGATTCTACAGGATTACGCCCACGCTGTCGCAGCACGTCATGGGCTGGACGACGATGGTTGGGTCGCGTTTTTTGCGGTTGACCAAGGCCTGATCGCCGGACCGATATGGGTCGCCGACGCAGATCGGGGTGATGTGTAT
>JAGHDT010000570.1 GCA_021159805.1 Anaerolineae bacterium | reverse complement strand
CTGGCGTCCTGTGCATCTGGTGTCCGACAACCGGATTGCAGCTTACGAGACGGCCCGAACCCACTACGCCTTTGACCTGCCGGATGACGTTACGGTGATTGTCTCGGCGCGTCTTTTCTTCCGTCGGGCCTTTCAGGGGCTGGCTGAGCTGAAGGGGTGGGACGATCCGGACATCCTGATGGAAGAGGCCTCGGTCACCCTTGCGCACTGATGTGTGGTTGCGGCCGGCCAGTGGGCGGCCAGCGCGCGCCGCGATTCGGCGTATACCCTACTTCATCGAGTCGATGGGAAAATGAGCATGGAGATGCAGGACGACGTTATTCTCAGTGTCGAAAATCTGAAGAAGCACTTCCCGATTCGTAGCGGTTTTTTGCAGCGCGTCGTGGGTCAAGTGAAGGCCGTAGACGGGCTCAATTTGTACATCCGCGAGCGCGAGGTGTTGGGGCTGGTCGGCGAGAGTGGCTGCGGCAAGACGACGGCCGGGCGCACGATCCTGCGCCTCTATGATCCGACCGATGGGGAGATCAGGTTCCGCAAAGAGGATGGCGAAACCGTCGAGATCTCGCAGTGGTCACAGAAACAGCTCAAGCCACTGCGCCAAGAGATGCGTATGATCTTTCAGGACCCCTACAGCTCCCTGAACCCCCGGATGACTGTCAAGGACATCATCGGTGAACCGCTGATCATCCACAAGGTCGCCAAAGGGGCTGAGATGGAGGATCGGGTGGCGCAACTGATGCGGCATGTGGGGCTGGACCCTGGATACATGCGCCGCTACCCACATGAGTTCTCGGGCGGGCAGCGTCAGCGCATCGGCCTGGCGCGCACGCTTTCTCTCAGCCCGCGGCTGGTCATCGCCGATGAGCCGGTGTCAGCGCTGGACGTTTCGGTCCAGGCTCAGGTGTTGAACCTGATCGAGGAACTGCAGGAGAAGATGGGATTGACCTTGCTGTTCATTGCTCACGATCTCTCCGTTGTCGAGCACATCTCTGACCGGATCGCCGTGATGTATGTCGGCAGACTCGTCGAGGTGGCCGATACGGAGACGCTGCTGAGGTACCCGCAGCACCCGTATACCGAGGCCTTGATCTCGGCGGTGCCACCGGCTGATCCCGACATCAAGATGGCGCGTATCCTCCTGGAAGGGGATGTGCCCAGTCCGGCGAATCCTCCGGGCGGCTGTGTCTTCCATCCACGGTGCAGGTACGCCAAGGAGATCTGTGCCCAGCAGGTGCCCGAACTGCGTGAGGTAGGACCAGACCACTTCGCCAGCTGCCACTTCGCCGGCGAACTCGACTTGCGGGGAACTGGAGGTTAGCCATGAACAGTAACCGGAACGACCACCTCGCCATCCTTGCCTATGTGATTCCCATCGCGGGTCCGATTTACCTGATGCTCGCCCGGCGTGAGAGCGCGCATCTCCAGTATCACGCTCGCCAGATGTTGGCTCTGACCCTTGCTCTGATCGCTCTGCCGATGGCGTGGGTCGTGATTGCCTGGCCGATCTCGTGGGTTCCGATCGCGGGTGCGAGTGTCGCAGCTGCGTTGTTTGCGTTGGTAGTGGTGGGTTTTCTCTTCGGTGTGGGGATCTGGATCGCCGGCCTGATCCAGGTCATTCAGGGCAGGCCCAAGCCGCTGCCGTTGGTGTGGGGGTTGTCCGAGCGTTGGTTTGGTGCCGTGACGGACGAGTGAAGGCTATGTGTGTCGTCTTGTAGATAGACCTGACGCTTGTTGGGTTATCCAGTTATGTAGCGATAGCGCCTGCCGCGCCTGGCTGTTTGCCCGGCCCGCAGGCGCTATCGCTTGGCTTAGGATATTGGTGGTGCGGAGCTCTACCCGGTCGTGATTTGTCATCGCTTTGACAACCTCTCGTGCCGTGCTATACCCCGGATGAGTGATGTTGAAAGGAGGGTCCGTGGCTAAGAAAGCCTTGATTCCTATTGCAGATGGGTCCGAGGAGATCGAGGCGGTCTGCATCATCGATACGCTGCGGCGGGCCGAGGTCGACGTGACGGCGGCGTCGGTGATGGGCCGGCTGGAGATCACGGCGGCGCGCGGCACGATGATCGTCGCCGATGCACTGATTGAGGATTGTGACAACGAAACGTACGATGTGATCGCATTGCCGGGCGGCATTCCCGGTGCGGAACATCTGCGGGATTGTGCTGCCCTCATCCAGATAGTGACAGCGCAGCGTGACAGCGGACGGCTCTATGGCGCGATCTGTGCGTCACCCGCTGTGGCTCTCCTGCCGCACGGTTTGGTTGCGGGGCGCCGAGCGACGTGTTTCCCGAGCTATCTGCCGGTCCTCGCTGAAGCTGCTGATGTCGAGGCCGTTGAGGACCGCGTCGTGGTCGACGGGAACCTGGTCACTAGCCGCGGGCCCGGGACTGCCATTGAGTTTGCGCTGATGCTGATTGAGATCCTTTTCAGCGATCCCGCGAAAGCGGTGGCGATCGGCGAGCGGATGCTGGTCAGGTAGCGGAGAAGCGTTCAGCGGTCAGCTTACAGCCGTCAGCTTACAGCCGACAGCTTTCAGCGGTCAGCTAAGGACGAGCCGTAAGGAGTATGCAGTAAGCAGTAGGCTTGGGTCGGTGGTACTGCTTACTTCTTCCTTCTTACTCCTTACTCCTAGTGTATGGAGATCACCACAACTATTGTACTCTGTCAGGGAGACGAGATGACTGCGACACTACGTGACAGATTCTTCGGCTGTATTGCAGGAGTGCACATCGGATCGGCTATGGCTGCTCCGGTGGAGGGGTGGACGTACCAGCGGATCGAAGCGAAGTACGGCACGCTGGACAGGTTCTTGCCCTACCATCACTATCGAGCCACGACGGACTGGGTGCGCGAGCCAGGCACGACGGAGGATGGCGTCGAGCGCCAGAAGCTGATTATCACCGCGATTATGCGGAAGCAGGATCGCATCACTGCCGAGGACCTGCGTGCCACCTGGGTGACGGACATGAACCCCACCGGTGCCGGTGTGGTCTCCGAGCCTTTCGAGGGGGCGCTGCTGGCCATGGCGAAAACCCCGATGCCGGCGTGCGACATTGGCCGCTACTGTGACTATTCCGGGTTGGTCTCCTTTGCCAGGTCGTGCCACCCGATTGGCCTGATCAACGCGGGAGATCTGGAGCACGCTTTGGAGGATGTCCTGGAGGTCGGCCAGGTCTATCAGACGTCCAATAGCCGCGGGCTCCAGTGGGCAGCCGTGACGGGGGTGGCGATTGCGGAGGCCACAAAGCAGGACGCCACCGTGG
>JAGHDT010000497.1 GCA_021159805.1 Anaerolineae bacterium | reverse complement strand
CTTCTGGAGAGACGAAGAAGTAATCAACACCGTGGCGTTCGCCGGGTCTCGAGGGCCGGGAGGTCGCGGTCACCACAAAATGGAATTGCGCTCCTCGCGATTTGATGCGCTCCACGAGGCTGTCTTTGCCCACCCCAGACGGTCCGGAGATCACCACCAAGAGAGGCGTAACCTGCGGATGATAAGGGTCGAACACGACATCATGGCTCATGCTCTTGCTCCTAGTCCCCGGTGACGGTATAATGAGTGTGCTACAGAGTTTCAAACGCGACTTCAGGTTGGCGAGGCGCTCAACACTATCATCTATCGTTGCTTACCTATTGAGCCCGTCTACTATACCACAATTGAAATGGGAGAGAAAAATGCCGATATATGAGTACCGCTGCAGGGAGTGCGGGCGCCGTTTTTCGGTGTATTGGCGCTCGTTTTCCGATGTCAACGAGGACAAGATACTCTGCAAGCGCTGCGGAAGCAAGGAAGTCGGCCGTTTGGTCTCAAAAGTGCGCGTGGTTAGATCTGAGGAGAGCCGGCTGGACGATATGGCTGATCCCAGTGCTTGGGGCGACTTCGATGAAAATGATCCCAAGAGTATGGGGCGCTTCATGCGCAAGATGATGAGTGAGATTGGCGACGAGGCCGGCGACCTCGGTCCGGAGTTTGAGGAAGTCGTGGATCGCCTGGAGGCGGGGCAGGATCCAGAGGCCATCGAGCGCGATATGCCCGATCTCCTGGGGGATGGGCCTGCCGGTGGACCGGGCGGCTCAAGTGCCCTCGGCAGCGATCTCTACAGCGGTTCGGATTTTTGACGACTGATGCATGACTGCTCGGCGGGCCGGTCCGTGGTGTAACTGTCGCGGAGCCCGACCTGGCCGTCTTTCCTCTTTGGAGGTCGCATAGCATGGAATTGGGGACGATGCTTGATGGGCGGTGGGCGCTCGTGCTTGGAGCGTCGAGTGGCTTTGGCGCTGCTACGGCGCGGGCACTGGCGCGAGCTGGTATGAACATCTTCGGTGTCCACCTGGACCCTCGACGCACGCTGGAGCGCGCGGAAGCCGTCATCGCAGATATTGAGGCGGTCGGAAGACGTGCTGTATTCTTCAACACGAATGCTGCGGATGTGCGACGCCGCGAACGTGTTGTGAGATCAATGCGTCAGGTCTTGGTCCAGGCGAGCGAGGCTGGCGAGGGGTCTGTCGATACGGTGCACATGATGGTCCATACGCTGGCGTTTGGCAGCCTGCGCCCGCTTATCGCGGATGATCCGGACAGTGCCGTCAACCAGAGCCAGATGGAGATGACGCTCAATGTGATGGCGCACAGTCTTGTCTACTGGACTCAGGATCTGGTGCGGGCCGGCCTACTGGGGCGAGGCAGCCGCATCTATTCAATGAGCAGCTTGGGATCGCAGCGCGTGTCGTCACACTACGGCCCGGTCTCGGCCGCCAAGGCTGCGCTTGAAGCGCATACACGTCAGTTGGCTGTCGAGTTGGCACCGCGAGGCATCGCGGTCAACTGCTTGATGCCCGGTGTCACGGATACCCCGGCGTTTCGTGCCATTCCTGGGCATGAAGCGATCTATGAGCAGGTCCTGGCACATCATCCTGCCGGACGCGTGACGCGGCCTGAGGATGTGGCTCAAACCCTGGTTGTGCTGGCGGACCCCCGCCTGATGTGGATCTCGGGTGCGGTGATACCGGTCGATGGCAGTGAGGCTGTGGTCGCTGCAGGTTAGGTGAGGCGTGTTGTTGTGCTCCCTAGGTGGCTCCACAGCCTACTTCATTATGTTTGACTTTGTGGGTGGGTATGATACAATACTTACAGTTTACCAAGCCCACTAAAGTTGCGCGCGATAGGCGTACGCGCAATACTAGGTGGAATAGGAGTTGGCAGTGGAAGAATTGAATCATACCTCTACACCATCCGAGTCGATAGAAACCCCAATTGAGAAGCCCCAGGCCGAGATCGCTGGTGACGCAGTTGCTGAAGCGCCTGCGGACGAGGCCGTTGTCGAAGAGGTCATCGCTGACGAGAGCGTTGTTGACCCGGAGCCCTCAGAGAACGACACCGCGGATGATGCGACTGTTGTTGAAGAGGTCGCCGCCGGCGAGAGCATCGCTGACGCGGAGCCCTCAGAGAACGATACTGCGGACGACGCGGCTGTTGTTGAAGAGGCCGTGGCTGACGAGAGCGTCGCTGACACGGAGCCCTCAGAGGATGCCGCCGCGGACGGTGCGCCTGAGGATGAAGAGCCGGTCTCAGCGGATGAGGTCTCTTGGGAAGATCAACTGGAGAAGTCACTCTCCGGAAGCTCGCTGAAGCGCGGTGAGCTGCGCGAGGGGACGATCCTCGACTGCCGCAAGGACGGATTCATCATTGACGTCGGTGGCAAGCGCGACGGCTTTGTTCCGCTTGAGGATATCAAGGATATCAAGGGCCGGGAGTTCAACGTCGGTGATACTGTCGCCGTTGTGGTCACGCGGACCCAGAATTCTGATGGCAATGTAGAGCTCTCGCTTTCCCAGGCAGTGCTACAGGAAGATTGGCTGACGGCGGAGAAGCTGTTGGAAAGTCAGGACGTCTACGAGTCCGAGGTTACCGGCTCGAATCGTGGTGGACTGACTGTAGCCTTCGGTCGCCTCCGGGGCTTCGTGCCGATGTCACAGCTGATCGGATTCAATCGCATCCGTCAGCCGGCAGAGCGGCAGCGCCGCCTGCAGGCGATGGTTGATGAGCAGATCATGCTGAAGGTGATCGAGGTCAATCGCCGTCGCCGCCGCTTGATCCTGTCACAGCGCGCCGCAGCGAAAGAATGGCGGGTTGAGCGGCGTAAGAGTCTCCTTGCGGAGCTCGAGCCGGACCAGGTGCGTCGTGGACGCATCAGCCAGATCACCGATTTCGGTCTGTTCGTAAACCTCGGTGGGATGGACGGTCTGGTCCATATTTATGAGCTCTCGTGGGGCCGCATCGAGAATCCCGGCGAGGTCTATCGCACCGGTCAGCGCGTCAAGGTGAAGGTTTTGAGTGTTGATCGTGAGCGTCAGCGAATCGCCTTGAGCATCAAGGCGTTGACGCCTGATCCTTGGGAAAGCGTAGCCGTTCGCTATCAGATCGGCGAGCTTGTGGAGGGCCACGTGACGCAGGTTGTGGACTTCGGTGTCTTTGTCGAGCTGGAGCCTGGTGTGGAAGGCCTGTAGCACAATTCGGAGTTGCGCGATGTCGCTCAGCGCGATGAACTGACCAGTGGCGGGAAGGTCCTGGTTAAGGTCATCCGCATCGAGTCGGACCGCCGTCGTATCGGCCTCAGTGTGCGCCAGGTTCGGCCCGAAGAATGGGAAGATTGGGCTATCACTCAGCTCGAAAAAGAGGCCGAGGAAGCTGCCGCCGCTGAGGCCGCCGCCGCTCTCAAAGCTAAGAGGGCTGCTGAGAGGGCTGCTCAGAAGGCCAAGAAGGCCGCTGCAGCGGCAGCGCTTGAAGCTGCCGCCGCCGCTGAGGCCGCTGCCGCTGCAACTCATG
>JAGHDT010000394.1 GCA_021159805.1 Anaerolineae bacterium | reverse complement strand
GATGTGTCGATCCGGGTCAGCCTGCTCAACATCCTCACGAATCTGAAAAGGGAGTTTGAGGTCACCTACCTCTTCATCACGCACGACCTTGCCATTGCCAAGTTCTTCGCGTGGGAAGGTCGCATCGCCGTGATGTATATCGGCAGCATCGTCGAGTTTGCCACAACACCGCAGCTGATCAGCGATCCACGACACCCCTACACTAAAGCCTTGCTCTCCGCCATTCCTGAGGCGGATCCGGAACTCACCCGGCGCAAGCAACGCTTTGAGCTCCGCAGCCAGGATATCCCTAGTCTGCTGGATCTGCCCACAGGGTGTCTCTTCCATCCACGCTGCCCTCTCTTTGAGAAAGGGCTCTGTGATGTCAAACGTCCCGAGCTGACGCCGATAGGTGAGGGCCGGCTCGTGGCGTGCCACATTGCTGCCAGGGAAGCGGGCAGGAGTTGACGTTGTCACCACAGTTGGGCAGGGCAGCCTTCAGGATCGTGACTTATCTGGTCGTTGTCTCGACCGGGTTGCTTTTCATCCTGGATGCCAACAGCGCCGAGTTCGTGGTCACGATTCTGACGCTGGTGATCGGTGTCGTCTTTGGTGCAGTGGTGATCGTGATTGCCAAGAGACAATCACGTTAGGTATCGCTTTCCGTTTGGAAAGCATAGTGCGATAGGAGGTGTCCCAGGACTAACTACGGTTCAGAGCTCCAATAGCGGCAGAAGACAATAACCAAGTATCTCTCAGTAACTGTTAGGAGGAGTAAGACCCATGCGTAAGCGAAGTAGGATATTAGGCGCGCTAAGCGTTCTGTTGATGCTTTCGTTTTTGGCAAGTTGTGCGACCCCCACCCCTGAGGTTGTTGAGGTCGTGAAGACCGTCGAGGTTGAGGTTGAGAAGACCGTCGAGGTCGAGGTCGAGGTCGTGAAGACCGTCGAGGTCGAGGTCGAGAAGGTCGTTGAGGTCGAGGTCACGGCAGTGCCCTCCACCTCCGGCGTCTTCGCCGGCGCCTACCCCTATCCTGTGCCCCCGGTGGGCCACCTGAACTTCTTCGCCACCAACAATATGGGCATCGGCATCTACCGCACCTTCTTCCAGCCCCCGCTGGCTATGTACAACTGGGCTGACGGCAGCTGGCGCAATATGCTGGCCGATAGCTGGGAAATCGACACCGACAAGGCAACACTGACCGTCTACCTCAAGAAGGGCATCCAGTGGAGCAACGGCGACGACTTCAATGCTGAGGACGTCGTGACGACCTTCAACTGCCGCCGCCTGGCCAAGGGTACCGTATGGCGCTTCCTGGACGAGGTTACCGCCAAGGACGACTACACGGTGGTCTTCCACATGTCCGAGCCCTCGACTGTGGTCGAGCGCTATGTCATCCGCAATGAGGCCATCGTCGATCGCGCCACCTTCGGTGAGTGGTCCGACAAGGTCCAGGCCCTGATTGATGAAGGACTGGACAATGAGTCCGACGAGTGGAACGCCCTGCTGCAGGAGTTCAACGCGTTCCGCCCCGACGAAATCAACGCCACCGGCCCGTACGTCATCGATATGGACACCGTCAACGAGGCACGCCTCACCCTGGTCAAGAACGAGGCCTCGGCGTGGGCCGACACCGTCAAGTTCGACATGGTCTATATGTACAACGGTGAGACCCCCACGGTGACCCCGCTGGTCCTGGCGCAGCAGGTTGACTACGCCACCCACGGCTTCCCACCTGCCACCGAGAAGGCCTTCATCGCCTCGGGCGTGCGCATCATCCGCCCGCCCATCTACTCGGGCCCCGCGCTCTACTTCAACCACACCATCTATCCCTTCAACGTGAAGGAAGTACGCCAGGCTATCGCCTACGCCCTGGACCGCCACGAGAACGGTGTAGTCTCCCTGGGTAAGTCCGGCGTAGCCACGCAGTATATGGCCGGCTTCAGCGACAATATGGTTCCCCTGTGGACCGATACGAGCGTCTTCGAGACCTACGACTACAATGTCGACAAGGCCACGCAGATGTTCGAGGATCTGGGCTTCACCAAAAACAGTGACGGCATCTGGGTCACCGATCAGGGCCAGACGATGGAATACGAGCTGACCGCGCCGGCAGAGTACGCCGACTGGTCCGCCGCCGCAGAGAACGCTGCCGAGCAGCTGACCGAGTTCGGCATCAAGACGACCTATCGCGGCACCGAATTCCGGCAACACCCCATCGACATCAACCAGGGCAACTTCGAACTGGCGATCCGTGGTTGGGGTTCCGGCAACCCGCACCCCCACTTCTCCTTCGTGCAAGATCTCTTCACCCACAACATCGAGGCCGCCGAGGGGCCGGGCATGAGCTTTGACCTGGACGTGACCACCGATTGCTGTGGTGACCTGGATCTGGAGGCTTTGGTCGAGGAACAGACCAAGGGCCTGGACACCGACGCTCAGAAGGCGATGGTCCAGGAAACGGCGCAGGCTTTCAACGAGCTGCTGCCCATCGTCCCGCTGTGGGAGCGCTACGGCAACAACCCGGCGATGGATGGTCTGCACACCTGTGGTTGGCTGCCCGACAGTGACCCCATCTACAAGAACAGCCCCTACGCTGACTCCTTCGTCGTCATCATGGTTATGGACGGTACGCTGTACCCTTGTAACCAGTAGTTCGGCCTCAGATTTGGTTGCTCGTATCCGCCAGGTACCCGTACCTGGCGGATACATCTCCTTAAGGAGTTGCACTGTGATCAAAATGCCCAGAACGTTAAACTTGCCACAGGGTCCCCTGGACGACATTCCCCCCGCGACGACCTATGACTGCCTGCGCACCAGCACACCCATTCGCATCGACGGCAGGCTGGATGAGCCGGTGTGGCAGCGGGTGACGTGGTCCACACCCTTTGTCAAGATGGACACCGGAGCGCCGGTCTCCCTGGACTCGCGGGTCGCTTTGGTATGGGATGACACGTATCTCTATGCCGCCTACAGGTACGAGGACCACGAGATCTGGGGGACGCACGTCGAGCACCACGACCACGTCTATCACAACGACAGCGACGCCGAGATCTTCATCGAGGGCGATGGCGTCTACTATGAGTTGGGCATCAACCCCATCAACACCATCTACGAGGTCTTCTGGACATGGCTCGAACCGGTCGTCGATCGCCGCGACACTGAACGCTTGAATCATTTCTTCTCCACTGAGGAGTTCCTCTATTTCCTACCGCGGATGAACGAACGTCTAGGACGTATCGGCGAAAAGGAGTGGGAACTGCCGGGGCTCAGACACGCTGTGCAGGTTGACGGCACTCTGAATTGCCCCGGTATTGTTGACAATGGCTGGACTGTTGAGTTCGCCCTGCCCTGGGGAAGTCTCAAAGCGCTGCAGAAGCCGAACACGCCCCCCAAGCCCGGCGATGTCTGGCGGATTGGGGCGTCCCGGTGCCAACACTTCCACGACGAGGAAGGGCGCAACACCTCCGTCGATTGGTCCTGGAACCGGCACGGCACTATCAACATGCACATACCCGAGCGATGGACCAAAGTTCGGTTTGTGGATCAGGTGGTGTGATCTATGAAGATCCTGGTCGGTGGTCTTGGTCACGAATCGAACACCTTCACGCCGTTCCTGACGCAGCTACAGGATTTCCGTCCCCTCTTCGGGGAGGAGACCCTCAGGGAATCCAGTCGACGCGGCTCATTTGCCGGCATCGTCAGCACGCTCCAAGCCCACGACGACATCGAGCTTGTGCCCACCCTCACCGCCCACGCTATGCCCGGCGGCGTCGTCGAACGCGAGACCTTCGAGATGCTGAAGGGCAAGATCCTGGAGCAGGCCCACGACGTGGAGGGTGTCTGCCTCTATCTGCACGGCGCGATGCGCGCCGAGGGAGCGCCCGCTGAGGGAGCGCCCGCTGAGGGCGTGGACCATTGCGAGAACGTGATCCTGCGCGAGCTCCGCCAGAAGCTGGGGCCTGCGGTGCCCATCACCATTGCCCTTGACATGCACGCCAACATCACAGCCGAGACTGCGACCAACGTCAACGCTATGGTCGCCTACCACACGGCGCCGCACATCGATCCCTACGAAACCGGCGAAAAAGCGGCGGCGATGCTGCTCCAGATCCTCAGGGAGGGCCGGAACCTGACGACTGGCTTCGCCAAGATCCCCTTCTTGCTGCCCGGCGAGAAGGCTCAATCCGCCGTCGGCACGATGGGCGAGATGATGCAGCGTGTCGCCGCGTTGGAGAGGAACCCGGAGATCATCTCCGCATCGCTGATGAACGGCCACTGCTGGGCCGACGTACCCGATATCGGCGTGATCGCCGTCGTCGTGACCGACAACGACGCGGTTCTGGCGCGGTCCGAGGCGAACAAGCTGGCCGGCGCATTCTGGGACCGGCGCGCCGATTTCGACTTCGGCACCGAGGCCTACCCCGTCGACGAGGCCGTGGAAGTTGCTATGGCGGCGCCGGAGTCCACCGTATTCCTCTCCGATTCCGGGGACAACCCAGGGGCGGGCGGCACTACCGATGTCACCGCCGTGCTCGAAAGCCTGCTCGCGCACCGGGCCGCCAACGTCGTGGTGGGCTCCATCTGGGACGCCGCTGCCGTCGATACCTGTATCGCGGCGGGGGTCGGCCGGCAGGTCAGCCTCTCGCTGGGCGGGAAGCTGGACACGCGCTACGGCAAGCCACTCGACGTCACCGGCACCGTGCGGCTCATCAGCGACGGCGACACCTACCGGGGCGGCATCCGCGAAGCCCACCGTCTGATCAGCCGCGGAAAGATCGTCGTCTTGACCGTGGAGGGCGTGGACATCATCGTCACCGCCAGGCGCCAGAGCTACGTCGAGCCAGCTCAGTTCCGCAGCCTGGGCATCGATCCCCTGGCCTACAAGATCGTCGTCCCAAAGCGTGGCTACCTGACGGCTCCACTGGAGGCCATCAGCCCGCGCTCGATCCTGGCGATCAGCCCCGGTGTCACGAACTGCGATGTCACCCAGCTTGACTACCGGCGCGTCAACCGGCCTATGTATCCACTGGACCCGGATGCAACCTGGGAACCAGAAGAAGTGTAATCCTGCGTAGGAGGTACCATTATGGATGATCATGTCGCGTTCTTGCCGGCCCCGCGCCACGTAACCTGGCTGGAGGGCAGCTTTGCGTTGGCCGATGACGTCACGATCCTGCTGGATCCCAAGCATTCACAGGCATTGTATTTCACAGGGACGCAGGCCCGCGATGCGTTTCAGGCATCCCACAACACGACGTGCGGTATCATCGCCACGTCAGCGGCACCGGGTGCTGACATCGTCCTCACGCTGCTGATCATGCCGGAGGCCGTGCAGCAAGCGGAGGGCTACCGGCTCCGCATCACACCTGAGGGCATCACCATCCACGGGCACGACGCCGCCGGTGTCTTCTATGGCGTCTGCACGTTGGGACAACTGCTTCAACAGGCCAAGGGCACACCCCTTCCCTCTGTCGACATCCAGGACTGGCCCGATTTCCCCGCACGCGGCATTATGCTGGATGTCAGTCGCAACAAGGTTCCCAAGATGCAGACGGTGTACGATCTTGTCGATCGCCTGGCGAGCTGGAAGTTCAACCAGGTGCAGCTCTATACTGAACACACGTTTGCCTACCGCAACCATCCGGAGGTCTGGGAAGACGCCTCCCCCTTCACCGGTGAGGAGATCCTCAAGTTGGATGCCTACTGCGCCCAGCGGTTCATCGAACTTGTGCCCAATCAGAACTCGTTTGGCCACATGGAACACTGGCTGCCTCACAAACGATACGCACACCTGGCGGAAACGCACGAGGAGTTCCAAACGCCCTGGGGCAACACGATGAAAGGCCCCTTCGGCCTGGCACCGGAGAACCCTGGCAGCATTGAGCTCATCCGCAGCCTCTATGATGAACTCCTGCCCCATTTCTCCAGCAAGCAGATCAACGTCGGCCTGGACGAGACCATCGACCTGGGCCAGGGCGCCAGCAAGGAGATCTGCGAGGAACGCGGTGTCGGCCAAGTCTACACGGATTTCCTCAAGAAGATCTACGACGACGTGACCCGTCGTGGGTACACCATGCAGTATTGGGGCGACATCATCATCCACTATCCCGACCTCGTGCCGGAGCTGCCCAAGGATGCCATCGCACTGGAATGGGGCTACGAGTTCGACCATCCCTTCGATGAGCACGGCGCGATGTTCGCCGCCGCGGGCGTGCCCTACTACGTCTGCCCCGGCACCGCCAGCTGGAACAGCATCGCCGGGCGCACCGACAACGCCCTGGGTAACCTCAAGCGCGCCGCCGACAACGGGCTCAAGTACGGCGCAACCGGCTACCTCCTGACGGATTGGGGGGATCGCGGTCACTGGCAGACCCTGCCGATGAGCTATCTCGGTTTTGGAATGGGCGCCGCCTATGCCTGGTGCCTGGAGGCCAACCGCGACATCGACGTCGCGGAGGCCATCAGCCTCTTCGCCTTCAATGACGCCACCGGCACGATGGGACGCATCGCCTACGACCTGGGCAACGTCTACCAGGTCCCCGGCGTGCCGCGTATCCACAACTCCAGCATCCTCTTCTGGCTCGTTCAGAACACCCCGCAGCTTGACGAACACCTGGACGACATCCCGCCGGAGGGCTTCGAGACAACGCTGGCCAGGATCGACGAGATCATGGGCGCCCTGGACGATTCCGCTATGGACCGGTCCGACGCCGATCTTGTCAAGCGCGAATATGCCGGCGCCGCTCGTCTGCTGCGCCACGGCTGCCGCCGCGCGCTGCAGCGCTTGGCCCAGGACGACACCCCGGAGCTGAAGGCCGAACTGCTGGCCGATCTGAGGGAGGCGATAGTGGAATACAAATCCCTGTGGCTGGCCCGCAATCGGTCCGGCGGTTTGAAGGACAGTTTGGCCCACTTCGACAGTCTCCTGGCGGCGTACCGGGAGTAGAGACCTGTGTTCGCCTGTGCACATGACGCAAGCATGAAAATGTGACCCAAGGAAGGCCCTAAAGCCTGCAGCCAAGCCTTTGGGCCCGGGAGCGGGAGCTATTTTCGAAGTAGACGTCATGTGCATCAGCACACCACGCAAGCACGAAAATACGACGCGAAGAACGGCCCAAAGCCACGGTCCAGACTAGGCGAAGGGCCTTGGGCCGGCGGAGAGTAGTCTTCGGAGCAGCATTTCCGGTCCCCTCTCCCATTCCGTCCGCGGAGTATGGGAGAGGGTTAGGG
>JAGHDT010000349.1 GCA_021159805.1 Anaerolineae bacterium | reverse complement strand
TCATCAACCGGCGCCGCAGGTAGGGCCGCTGCGCGAGCAGGTCGGCGAACTCGGAGCGCAGCAGGTAGACAACGCGTGCGTAGCCATCCGCGACGGCGGTTACGTCGTGGAAGCCGCCCACCAGGAGGCCGGTCTCGCCAGCCTCATCGCCTGGACCCAGTGTGCTGAGGTCTCGAGTGATGCCCTCTTGGTCGACGGCGCTCAGCAGAACGTGCCCGCTGAGTATCAGGAAGAGGCGATCGGAGATCTCGCCCTGTCGGAAGAGCCACTCGCCGTTGTCGAAGAGCTGCTCGTGTGTGATCTGGGCGATGCTGTATAACTCAAGCTCGCCGGCACGATCCGAGAGTGCACTGAAGAGGGGGATCTTCCTCAGCGTGTTAACGAGATGGTTTGGCCTGAGAGGGGCCGCCAGGTGTTCGCGCAAATATCGGCTCTGCTGATAGATGCGGATCAAGTCGCGGAAGGGGAGTACCAGAGCTACAGTAGGTGCGACTGCTTCGACCGTGACGCGCTCAAGAGTGCCGACTTCCAGGGTGGTGCGTCCCAAGGTCGTTCCCGCTGCCCGTTCGCCCAAGTCCTGGACATCGAAAGGCTGCTCCGGGAGCCGGTGGGTGACTTTGACGCAGCCCTCCAGGATCACCACTGTCTTGTTGGGGACTTCCTCTTCACGCAGCAGCACATCGCCGACATCGTAGGCGTGCTGTTCAACGTGTGGCACCAGTCGCAGGAGTTCATGTTCTCCCTCTTCCTCCAGATCCCAGAACATCGGGACCTTTTCCAGATACGCGAGGACCTCGTTCGGTTCCATACAATTGATTATAGCATAATCTCTTTTTCTCAGGCAAGCGCAGCAGCATACCCGGCCAGGGTCTCGACAGCGGCGCGTTTCCACGAGAATTGCTGCGCCTGGTGTAGCGCGTTTGACTTCAGGGCGGCGTGGAATTCGTCGTCAATAAGCAGTTGGATGAGAGCGCCGGCCATGCCTTGTACATCCTGTGGAGGGAGTAGCACACCGGCATTGCCGACCACCTCGGGAATGCTGGATTGGTCGCTGCCCACGACGGGCGTGCCGCAAGCCAGGGCCTCCAGTGGGGGATATCCAAAGCCCTCATAGGTTGAGGGAAAGAGAAAGACCCTGGCTCCACGCAGCAGCGCAGGCTTGTCCTCCTCAAGGACAAACCCCAGGAAGCGGACCGCCGCGTCGGGAATGGTGGCTTCCCGTGCCAGACGGCGGGGGTCCGGCGTGAGGGCCGTATCGGACGTGGGGAGCCGCCCCGCCACGACCAGCTGGGCATCCTCGCAAGCCCTGCGGGTGGTGCTGAAGGCACCAAAGAGTGCCCGAAGGTTTTTGCGCACATCGAAGCCGCCGAGATAGAGGCTGTAGCGCGGAGGGCATCGGAGCTTCTCACGGATTTTCCGGTCGCACGGGCCGGGTCCGGCGGTGAAGTTCTCATCCACAGCCAGGTGTATCGCGCGGACTGCGTTGCTTGGCAGATGTAGATGCTCCAGGATATCCCTGCGGGAGGCTTTGGAGTCAGTGAGCACCATCCGGGCCCGCGATGTTGTGGCGCTGACCAATGCCGTGTACAGCCTGACCATCGCATTGCCTCGATACGCCGGAAGCAGCAGCGGGATCAGGTCGTGAACGGTGACGACGGTCGGCACAGCCCTAGTGGCCGGCGGCGCCCAATAGGGGACGTGCAGCAGGTCTGCGTCCATGCCTTGTGCCAAGCGGGGCACGGCCACCTGCTCCCACCAGACCTTGTGTAGGTTGCTCCGTCCAGTGGGGTGCGGCACGAGCGTGATCCGGGCACGGCTTGCGGGATCTTCCGCGTGTGGCGGCAGCACATAAGGGAGGAGGACCACCAGTTCCAGGGATGGCTCGATCGCAGCCAGTGCCGTGACCAGCCGCCGGACATACTGACCACTGCCGGTTGTGGGCGCGTCCCAGAACCATCCGTTGACTACGATACGCATGGGTGCTCTTCCTCAGGTGACCAACCCGCATTCCAGGCTTGAGCCGAAGTGCGGATTCAGCCGGAGCAGGCGATCGGCGCTGTCTGAGACGTCTGTGGTTCGTAAGCGGAGATGCCACAGGAAATGGGAGGCAGGGAGTCACTCCCCAAGCTTGAGCGAAGTGCTTATTCCCGCAGGTGGATGTTGATGGCCTGTAGCCCGCGGTCAGTGGTCTCCACTTCGTACCAGACCGGGGTGTCTTCCGTGTAATTGTTGATATCCCCATCGACGCCGCTGCGGTGGAAGAAGACATCACTCCCCGCACTCTGTGTGATGAAGCCAAAATGTTTGTCGTCACGATACCACTTGACCACACCCGCTCGCAGTCCCGGGGCAGCATCAACGGGCTCGCGGCAGTTAGGGCATTTCGTCGGAGTCTCGATCTCGACTCCCATTCCCTGCTGGAGGCGCTGCTCCTCTACCCGGTAGACAAATTTCTTACCGCAAGTCTCACACGTCAGTAACTGATCGCGAAAAGGCATATATCATCTCCAGTGATTACTCTGATAGCTCGGTCGAGTCTCCAATATTAGAAGGACGTCTAGGCTTGAAGATATCCTACTATACGCGAAAACTGCTGATCGGACAAGTGATGGTATGAGGGTGATGCGCTCATTGATTTCCGGCACGGCTAGAGTAGACTTCCGTCTATGAAACGTCAATATCAACAACGCGGATGTGGGGGGCGATGGCTGGCCGTGGCTCTGACGCTTCTGGGCCTGTCGATGTTGTTGGGGAGCGGTACGACACCATCGCTGGGTTTGCAGGCAGAACTGGATCAGCTGAGTGCAGATCAGGCATTCAATTTCTTCTCCTGGGAGATTGACGCCTTGCTGCAGAAAGTCCTCTATGGGCTGCTCTCCCCTCAGC
>JAGHDT010000209.1 GCA_021159805.1 Anaerolineae bacterium | reverse complement strand
CGTCGACCTGTCTGCCCACCGGCCAGGCTTGCGTTGTGCTGTAGCCGCTGACTGGCCGGTGGGCAGACAGGTCGACGACTACTACGCCCTGGCCTGGCCTGCGTGGTTGCCTGGGGGCACGTATCAGCTGGAGATGGCGCTCTTCCCGCGTTTCGGTGAGCAGGGAGTGCCGGTTGTTGGCGATGACGGGATGTGGTATCCGCTGGACCAGGTCGTCGTGCGCCCGCAGCACGTGCGGGCCACAACTCGGCGGCCGGCGGTGCTTTTTGACCCGCTGGTCTGGTTGGTGGGGCAGAGCAGCGCGCGGGAGGTGCCGGCTGGGGCGACGCTGACGCTGGACCTGGCCTGGCTCTGCCGTGCTTCGCCTGCAGACAGCTCTATGCCGTCTGATCTTGGTTTCTCGGGTTCCGGTAGTGTCCCGCAGGTTCGATGGGTGCCACTTGGGGTCGGGGAGCCACTGACCCAGCCTCTGTATGCTTTGGGCGAACCGCAGTTGTCGGAGCTCTGCCGGTTCGGGACCTCCGCGCCGTCACTGCGTCGGTATGGCGTCAGCGTGCCGGCGCAGCCGGGAGATTACAGATTGGACATCTTCTGGCCATCGGGAGAGACTTCGCCTGCGGGACGTCCGGTGCAATGCCGGTGGTTGGGTGCGCTCGTGGCGGCCTGTCCTCTCTCCGAGGTCCGGGTGGTGGCTGTCGACATTGGACTGGCGAATTTCGACGGCCGGCTTCTGCTTCAGGAGGCCACAGTTGATGCTGGAAAGGTCCCGGCGGGTGGTCGGCTTGCCGTCGACCTCCGCTGGCGTGCTCTGCAGACCCTGGATCACGACTACACTGTTTTCGTGCAGGTTGTCGGACCGGACGGTAAGCTATATGGCCAGGTGGATAGCTGGCCTGTGCAGGGCGCGCGCCCGACGAGTGGTTGGCGTGCCGGTGAGGAGATAGACGACCCATATCGCTTCTATGTCGCACCGAATGGGCCCGGCGGTGACTACCGTGTCATCGCCGGTTGGTATCTGTTGGCCGACATGTCGCGTCTGCCGGTCGTAGATGCTGCCGGGCACGAGACCGGCGACTTCTACGAGATCGGCACCTTCTCGCTTCCCTAGATCCGCGATGGTGCACCGTATCCTTTGGGCAGGAGATTGGCGATGGAAGCGCAGAGCGGCGGAGCGTAGTCTGCCTCATGCGAGCAAGGCGTAGCTTTGGTTCGCGCTGGGCCACGCCCGAGACTTACTTGGGACGTCCAGCGCATTTGCGGAGGGAAAGATAGATAGCCCACGGTAAACCGTGGTTGACACAGATGGCTCTTTGGGGTGTGATGATTAGCACGCTAACTATCAGCATTCTAACAAAGGGGACAATGGAAGACATCGGAAGCTGGCCAGCGGTGCGACTGTTGATGAAAGCGATGAAGCTGCACCGCGGCAATACCCATGCGAAACTGGAGGGGCTGGGGCTTTACCGGGGACAAGCCGCAATCCTCAGCGCGCTCTGGAACGAAGAAGGGATCGCTCAGACCGAGATCGCCGTGCGGACGTGGGTGAGCCCTGCTACGATGACCCACGCCCTGCAGCGGATGGAGCAGGTCGGGCTGATCGAGCGACGACGCGATGCGGAGGATCAGCGACGGTCACGCGTCTATCTTACGGATGTCGGTCGGGCACTGGAAGCCCCGGTCAATCGGGCTTGGGCCGATATTGAGGGCGAGATGCTGGATGGGTTTTCATCAGAGGAAGAGACGTTGCTGCGGCAGTTCCTGATGAGGATGATCGCGCTTATGGAGAAATGTGTCTAGTATGATGACAGCAACACCATCGAGCGAGGCTGAATGAAGTTCTGGAGACGGATGCTCGCGTTTGTCGGGCCCTACAAGCGTGATGCCCTGCTGGCATTGCTGTCCTTGCTGGGCGTGGTGGCCGCTGACCTGGGTATCCCGCGTCTGACGCAGCGGGTGATTGACCAGGGAATCAACGCGGGTGATATGAGCGTCATTGCGGTCACCTCACTCTTGATGCTTGTTGTTGCTGTGGTAAGTGCGCTCTTCTCGATCGCCAACACGATCCTGTCGGTTCGCGTGTCGCAGCATGTGGGTGCCGACATTCGCAGCGCGATTGTCAGAAAGGTTCAGACCTTTTCTTTGGGCAATCTGGATGAGCTGGAGACCGGGAAGCTGTTGGTGCGGGCCACGTGGTCTTCGATCATGTCGATTTCGTTTACGTGCCGGGGGTGCCGGTCATCAAAGATATGAGCTTTGTCGCTGAGCCGGGCATCCTGATCCTGGACGAGGCTACGAGCAGCGTCGACACTCGCACGGAGGTGCAGATCCAGGAAGGGCTGTTGCGGTTGATGCAGGGGCGAACGAGTTTCGTGATTGCCCACCGGCTGAGCACCATCCAGGGCGCCGATCTCGTGCTAGTGATCAGCGCCGGTGAGATCATCGAGCGGGGCACGCACACGGAGCTTCTCGAAAATCGGGGATTCTACCATAACCTGTACGTCAGCCAGTTCAAGGGCAAGGCGGACGCGGTCGCGGAAGCTGCCGACTGATGCCTGCTGCGCTCGCGTGTCTATCCTGGAGTTAGCTCAGTATCTTCTGGAGCCGGTGTCAACCCCAACACAGTTGGGGTCCGCGCCCCTCTGCAGAACGCCCAACACGAAGATGGGCGCGCTGGGAT
>JAGHDT010000406.1 GCA_021159805.1 Anaerolineae bacterium | reverse complement strand
TGTGTTCATGGGAACACCAGAGTTTGCACTCCCCACGTTGGAGAGGCTTGTTGAAAGCTACACCGTGGTGGGTGTTGTGACACAGCCCGACCGTCAATCCGGTCGGGGACGTCGTGTTGCCATGCCGCCGGTGAAGGAGCTGGCCCTGGCTGAAGGCCTCCCTCTCTTCCAGCCCAACCGCTTGCGCAACCTGGAGGCGGTTGAGCACATTCGCGCCTGGGCACCCGATGTGGCCGTCGTGGCTGCCTATGGGCAGATCCTACCGGCATCGGTGCTTGAGATCCCACAGTTCGGCTTTTTGAACGTTCACGCATCGCTTCTGCCGCGCTGGCGCGGGGCATCCCCGATCCAGGGCGCGCTGCTGGCCGGAGACGCGACCACCGGTGTGACGATCATGAAGCTGGATGAGGGCCTTGACACAGGGCCCATACTCGGGATGCGCGAGACCCAGATTGGCCCGGAGGAGACCGCGGGAGAACTCGAAGCTCGGCTGGCCACGATCGGTGTAGATCTGCTGATGGAGGTTATGCCAGTGTACCTCGCGGGTGAGCTCGTGCCACAGCCGCAATCAGATGAGGGTGTTACAGTCACGCGACGTATCCGTAAGCAGCGGGCCCGTTTGGATTGGTCTGATTCTGCCGAATCGTTGCACAATCAAGTCAGGGCGTTTTCCCCGGCCATCGGTGCTTATACGTTCTGGGACGGCACGCGGGTGAAAATCTTGCGCTCTGAGATCGTCTATCCGGATATCATTCCAGAGAGTGGACCGGGGAGTGTCTTTCTATGGCAGGGGATGCCTGTTGCCGTGACGGGGCAGGGGTGTCTGAAGTTGGTCTACGTACAGATGGCCGGCAAGCGTCCCATGGACGGTGGCGCATTTGTGCGTGGCAGGACAGAATTTGTGGGGACTCGCTTGAGTTCCCAAGAACCGGGCGAGTGAGTATCACGAGTCGCCCGGTTGGCCTTTTTATGGACGGTTGATACGCGCGTTGATGGTGTCTGCAGGTCAAGGACACGTGTATCGGCACTTACTGAAGTCAGGATCTGACTCTGGAATTCAAGGAGGTTCTATGTCTGGTCACAGCCATTGGCAAACGATTCGTCGGAAGAAGGAAACCAACGATGCTAAGCGAGGCGCCGTGTTCACGAAGATCGCTCGTGAGATCGTCATTGCCGTGCGTGAGGGTGGTGGGCGCGACGTCGAGACCAACATTCGCCTGCGTGTGGTCTTGGACAACGCACGCTCGATGGGCATGCCCAAGGACAACATCGAGCGCGCGATTAAGCGAGGCACCGGCGAGGACAAGGACGGCGCGGAGATCATTGAGGTCGTCTACGAAGGGTATGGCCCCAACGGTGTAGCGATGATGATTGATGTTGTTACGGACAACCGCAACCGCTCTGTCGCCTCTGTGCGTCACGCGTTGTCGCGCGTGGGTGGATCGATGGCGAACCCGGGTGCTGTAGCGTGGCAATTCGACCGCCGTGGCACGATTCGGGTGCCGGCTTCTGTCGATTATGAGGAGTTATTCATGGCCGCCGTTGAGGCCGGGGCTCTGGATGTGACAGAGGGTGAGGGTGAGGATGCCCACGAGGTGTTGACGGAATCCACCGATCTTCACGCTGTGAGCGACGCGCTAAAGGGATCGGGCATCCCTGTCAACGAAGCGGAATTGGTTATGATGCCGCAGAACGAGATCGCATTGGACGAGAGGGATGCGGTTAAGATTCTGCGCCTGATTGACACGATCGAGGAGCTCGATGACGTGCGGCGCGTGTACTCCAACCTGGAGATGACCGAGGAAGCTGTCAACGCCTACGCTGCTGCTGCAGGAGACTGATGCGGGTCTTGGGGATCGATCCTGGAACCGCGACAACCGGATATGCAGTTGTTGAGGAAACGGTAGGGGATCTTCATATGATTACCCTTGGGGTGATCACTACCCCAGCGAAAACGCCCCTGCCCTCGCGGTTGCAGACGATCCACAACGAGCTTAGAGAGATCGTCGCCCAATACGAGCCGGAGGCTGCGGCTGTGGAGGAGCTCTTCTTCAGCCGCAATGCGCGTACGGCGATGTCGGTGGGCCACGCACGCGGCGTCATCCTACTTGCCCTGGCAGATTCAAATCTGCCGATTGCCGAGTACACGCCCATGCAGATCAAACAGGCGGTGACCGGGTACGGCAACGCGAACAAGCACCAGGTCCAAGAGATGGTGCGCATGCTCCTGGCGCTGTCGGAAACCCCGAAGCCTGATGACGCAGCAGATGCTGCGGCGGTGGCGATCTGTTACCTTCATCGTGCCAAGCTGGACAGTCTGCTTAGCAACTGAGGTGGGTTAGACCATGATTGCTCTGCTCAATGGCAAAGTAGTCAGTGCTGAGAACGGCTATGTCGTTCTCGACGTGGGCGGTGTTGGCTTTGGTCTACATGTGCCGGTCTCCCTGGTGCTGCGCGCCGGGGAGCAGACCGCCCTGCATACCTACCTTCAGGTGCGGGAGACCGCGCTGACCCTCTACGGCTTTGCCGAACCCGAGGAGAAAGAGCTCTTTGAGCTGCTCCTGAGCGTGTCCGGTGTGGGCCCCAAGGCCGCGCTCAGCTTGATGGGGACCCTCGCTCCCGAGACGCTGCGCCGGGCGATACTCAATGGCCAGGCTGATGTGCTCGCGCGTGCCCCCGGCGTCGGCAGGAAGACCGGTGGGGCTATCGTGCTGCATCTCAAGGACAAGATCAAGCGCTACGAGGGGCTGGCAGTCCGTGTCTCGGAGGACGATGCTGATGTTATCGGTGCACTCACCGCATTGGGATTCAGCATTGTGGAGGCACAGCGCGCACTCCAGCAGCTGGACCGCGATAGTGCCGTGTCCTTGGACGAGAAGATACGTCAAGCCTTGACGTATCTAGGGCAGTAGACTCTCCTCTACAATGATAGTCTGAGATATTGGCGAAATCGGTGGCAGTCTTGGCACACAGGTATCCGCGACGCCAGGCTTCGGTCGCGCCAAAACTACCCGGGCGGGCTTCAGGTTTCTGGCAGCAGGTCTGTCGCCGGACATCTGAGATGCGCTCGCGATCAGGCTCTGCCGCGCAACTTCAACTCCCGCAACAAGTGATCCACGGATGTATCGGCCGACTGCGACAGGTTGTCCCTCTTGTCCTGGCAGCCGTTACCCTCATCTCAGGCTGCCGCACACCTTTGCTCCAAGACGTGTTCCCCAAACCGGTGCCCGGCATCATTAAGGTGGGACTTGTGGCGCCTTTCGAGGGAAGTTATCGCTACGTCGGCTACGATGCCGTCTATGCGGCACGGCTGGCCGTGCGCGAGATCAACGCTGCGGGCGGCATTGGCGGTTGGCAGCTCGAACTGGTCGCGTATGATGATCGTGGCGATGCGGCGCTGGCTGCGCAGATCGCGCGTGATCTGATCGTCGATCCGGATGTTGTGGCGGTGATCGGCCACTACCGTCCGGAGACAAGTGCTTCCGCCGGGACCGTTTATGCCGAAGCGGGGCTACCTAACTTGGTCATCGGCG
>JAGHDT010000032.1 GCA_021159805.1 Anaerolineae bacterium | reverse complement strand
GCAGTAAGGGCAGCGCTCATAGGGACCGACGAAGCGCCCGCAGCTGCCGCAGTGCATGCGATCGGGTACGATCGGCGGGGTTGTTACAGTGGTGGAAGCAGATTCCGGCCCTTCGCCTATCACACGCCCGTCCCCGGGGGGGTCCACCTCGTGTGACCGGGAAGGGACAGCCATCGATACGTCCCCTCAGGCCCCGCCATCGCGCAGCGGCGTGACGGTCCACACCATCTCGTGTTGGCACTGCCAGACACGATAGCCAAGGTCCGTAAACGCGCCCAGCAACGGATCTTCCGCCGGTACGTTGATGATATAACCACCCAGGGCGGGCGACTCAGTATGGAGAGAGAGCAGAAGCCGCCGCGCCATTCCCACCCGATCCGGCATCTCGGGGTCTACAGCCAGATCGAGCACAAGGATGACCTCCGTCTGCGTTTGAAAGAGAACGTACCCGGCGAGACAGCCGTCGTGAAAGAGCGCCCGCCCTTGGATGCGTGAGGCCCGTTTCTGCAGCGAACGCAGCCTTCGCTGCCACGAAGGATCGACATCGTGGAATTCGGCGTGGGACTTGAGCAGCTTCTGTGGTCTGACAAGCCGTATGTCGAGACGGCGAAGTGGTTCCGGATGATCAAGACCGGGGGCCATCTTGAGCACCAGCAGATCTCGCGTGATGGAGAACCCCAACGAGCTATACAGCCCGACACCGGCCTGGTTCTGCTCCAGCACGTCCAGGCGCAACACATCCAGGCCGGCTCCGCGGGCATCCTCCTGAATCCGCTGAAGGATCGCGCGACCAACGCCACGGCGGCGCCAGGCCGGGGATACACCCACCGCGCTCACCCACCCCTCGGACCCGCGGATCGACAGAAGTGCCATGCCAACGGGCGTGCCAATGGATGTTGCTGCGGGCACGTCCACAGGCGCACCTGCAGGACCACCCGCCACCACAGCCACGACTGAGCGCGCCAGATCGACATCCATATCGTCACACATCATCGCAAGCTGAAATTCGTCAAACTGCACAGGAATAATATAATCGGCGTAGGCCTGATTGAGGAGTTCGGTCAGACGCCGGTGGGAAAATGTGGCTGCAGGCTGCAATGTCAGAAGATCCATAGTCAGTCTCACTCTTGTATAGGATAACATCGACAGCAGCCCTGTGCAATCGGCCTTGTCTAGCCCTATGATACCACTATACTCACGGCTGATACAGCAACTCGAAGCTAGACGGAACCGCCCCTAACACCACGATTCCGAGGGGTTCCGCGCACCCGCCAAGGAGATAGTTATGACACTCCCAGACACTCCCCTCGCCCAAACCGTCGACTTCCTGGTCGGCCTGCTCAACACGCCCAGCCCGACCGGCGATGCCGACAGAGCCATGGCCTACGTGGAACAGGCGCTCGCCGACCTCCCCCTTACTGCCACCCGTACGCGCAAAGGCGGCCTGGTCCTGACGTGGGCCGGTGATGAAACGCACCCCCGAGCGCTCACCGCGCATGTAGATACGTTGGGCGCGATGGTGCGCAAGATCAAGTCCAACGGGCGGTTGATGCTGACCCCCATCGGCGGCTACTACTGGCCCTCCATCGAGACCGAGGGGTGTACAGTAATGGCCCGCAGTGGCGAAACCGTGCGCGGCAGCATTCTCCCCATCAAGGCTTCCACCCACATCTACGGGGCGGCGGCACGCGAGTTGAAGCGCGACGCTGAGAACTACGAGGTCCGGCTGGACGCGCGAACCTGCAGCGAGAACACGACCCAGGCCCTGGGCATCGACGTCGGCGACTACGTCTATATCGATCCCCGCGTCGAGGTCACCAACGGCTTCGTCCGATCGCGCTACCTGGACGACAAGGCCGGCGTCGCCACCATCTTCGGTGCCCTGATGGCCCTGCACCAGGCCGGAATGACACCCCGTTACCGGCTGAACGTGCTCATCTCCAATTACGAGGAAGTGGGGCACGGCGGCGCCACGGGCATCCCGGCCGACACCGAGGAGCTTGTCACAGTGGATATGGCGGCAGCCGGCGAGGACCAAAACTCCGACGAGTTCACTGTAGGCATCTGCGCCAAAGACTCCGGCGGCCCCTACCACCTGGGCCTGCGGCGGAGGCTGGAACAGTTGGCCGAGGAGTACGAGATACCCTATCGCACCGACATCTACCCCTACTACGGCTCCGATGGTGAGGCGGCGTGGCGCGCCGGCGCTGATCTGGCCGTCGCACTGATCGGCCCCGGCATCGATGCCTCGCACACCTATGAGCGCACCCACGAGGACTCCCTGAGCGCGACGACCCAGCTGCTGCTGGCCTATCTGCTCAGTGAGTGAGGCATCGATGGACGATCTGGCAGAGCGATTGGCGTGGGACATTCCCTATCTGACGGCGGAGACGCCCGGCACCGGCGGCCTCATCCGAACGGAGATCGCCGACTTCATCGTCGACGAAGTCCCGGCCTATGAGCCGTGCGGTAACGGCGAGCACACCTACTTCGGCATCGAGAAACGCGGTATCACCACGATGGACGTGGCGAATCAAGTTGCGCAGAAGCTGAGCCTGCGGCCACGCGACGTCAGTTTCGCCGGCCGCAAGGACGCCCACGCCATCGCGCGGCAGAGCTTCTGCGTCCACAACGTGCCGCTGGAGACGATCGAGGCCCTTGAGCTGGACAATGCCCGTGTTCTGTGGGTCTCACGCCACCGCAACAAGCTGCGCATGGGCCACCTCCGCGGCAACCGGTTCACGATCCGCATCCGCAACGTCACACAGAACGCTGCCGCCCGGGCCGAAGCTATTCTGGAGACACTGGCGCACCGCGGCGTGCCCAATGCTTACGGGCCGCAGCGCTTCGGTAGCCACGGCGACAACCAGATCGTGGGCTACCACCTGTTGCGCCACGACACCGAGGCCCTGAAAGTTTTGGGCATCCGCCGTCCCCGGCGCCGTATGTTCGACTTCTACATCAGCGCGCTGCAATCTTCGCTCTTCAACCAGGTTGTAGCGGCCCGTATCAACGCAGGGACGCTGGACACGGTCATCACAGGCGACATCGCCAAAAAAGAGGACACCGACGGCATCTTCACCGTCGAGGAGACTGAGGCCGAGCGCGTCCGTGCCGCCGGCTGGGAGATCTCGGCCACTGGCCCTATCTATGGCTCCAAAATGATGCGGGCGCAGGCTGACGCGGGGGAGATCGAGACGCGCATCCTGTCCGCGACCGGCATCGCGCTGGAGAGCTTTCGCGCGGTCAAAGCCCAGGGCGTCCGCCGCCCGATACGCTACAACCCGAAGGACCTTGCCTGGAAGATGGACGGCGACGACCAACTCGTCATGAGCTTCTTCGCGCCCAAAGGCTCCTTCGCCACGATGCTCCTGCGCGAGCTGATGAAAACCGAGGACGTGCGATAGGAGCTCCTGGCCCCCTGTTCCCTTATCCCCTATCCGATTTCTCTCTCCCATCTCTAATCCACTGCTAACCTGCCTCTAATGTCCTACTAACACTCCCCGGCTATACTATGGCCTAGGGGCGCGCCTTGCGCCGCATTTGGCACGTATCGGCGCTCGCTGCCGGAGGACGTATGCATAAGCAACAGAAGAAACAAATGCAGTTTTCAACCGCCTACCTGCTCATCGCATTGCTGGTAACGTGGTTGTTCCAATCCCTGATCTTTCAGCCCTTAGCCACCCGCCGCAGTGAGGTCTCGTACAGCGAATTCGTTGAGGCGCTGGATACTGGGAAAATAGGGACCGTTCAGCTGACCGCGGATAGGATCCTCTACGAACTCAAGCCGGAGGAAGATAGCAGCAAAGCCTACAACGTGGTGCGGGTCGACGATCAGGACCTGATCAACCGGCTGGTTGCATCCGGCGTTGAGTTCTCGGGTGAAGCGCCCTCCAACTCGCTGCTTCCCGCCCTGCTGGGCTGGATCATCCCGATGCTGCCGCTGCTGGCGATCTGGTACTTCAGCATGCGGCGGATGGGCCAGGCTGGCTCCAGCGTGATGTCTATTGGCAAGAGCAAAGCCAAGGAAATCCAAGGAGAGATAACCGGAGTCAAGTTTGTGGATGTCGGCGGCGTGGAGGAGGCCGCTTTCGAACTCAAGGAGATCATCGAGTTTCTCAGGAACCCGGAGAAATTCACCCGGCTGGGTGCCAAGCTACCCAAGGGTGTGTTGCTGGTCGGGCCTCCCGGTACGGGCAAGACGCTGCTGGCAAGAGCTACCGCAGGTGAAGCCAACGTGCCCTTCTTCTCTATCAGTGGCTCCGACTTCGTGGAGATGTTCGTCGGCGTGGGTGCTTCTCGCGTGCGCGACCTATTCGAGCAGGCCAAAACCAGGGCTCCCTGCATCATCTTCATCGACGAGATCGATGCGCTGGGACAGTCACGCGCTACGGTCGGTTCGCTGGGAAGCAATGACGAACGCGAGCAAACACTGAACCAACTCCTCTCCGAGATGGACGGCTTCGAGGCGAACCAGGGCGTGGTCATCATGGCCGCGACGAACCGCCCCGAGGTGCTGGACAAGGCACTGCTGCGCCCCGGGCGCTTCGACCGCCAGGTCCAGGTGGGACTCCCCACGGCGGCAGGCCGCCGTGAGATACTGAATATCCACACGCGCGACGTCAAACTGGACCAAGACATTGATCTCGACCGTATCGCCCAGATCACGGCGGGGTTCACCGGCGCGGATCTGGCCAACATCGTCAACGAAGCTGCCTTGCTGGCCGTGCGCAACGATCATGAAACCGTTGCCATGGACGACTTCGATCTGGCGATCGAGCGCGTCGTCGCCGGTCTCCAGCGCAAGATGCAACTGAAACCGGAGGTCAGGCGACGCGTGGCCTACCACGAGGGCGGGCACGCGCTGGTCGCCTTCCTGCAGCCCGATACCGATCCAGTGCACAAAGTAAGCATCGTCCCCACTACCAAGGGCGCGCTGGGCTACACCTTGCAGATGCCCGACGAGGACACCTATCTGCTGAGCAAACACCAGTTGGAGGAACGCCTGGCGGTGATGCTGGGCGGACGCGCCGCGGAACTGATCGTCTTCAATGACACCTCAACAGGCGCCGCCAACGATCTGGAACGGGCCACGGACATCGCCCGGCGGATGGTCACGGAGTTCGGGATGACCGACGCGCTGGGACCGGTCCGCTACGCCAATTCGGCAGGCTACAGCTACTTGGGCCAGGTAGGTGGGCTGCGCCACGACATCAGCCCGGAGACGGCACAACTCATCGATCAGCAGACGCGCCGCATCATGGAGAGCGCGGAAGAGTGCGCCGTGAAGCTCCTCCAGTCCAGCATCGAAGCCTTAAAAGAGGTCGTCCAGGTGCTGCTGGAGGACGAGGTTATCACCGGGGATAGAATCGCCGAGATTGCCGGGCCACAGCCGACGAAGAGCTAGGGGAGATCGGCGGATCCCAAATCACAAATCTGGCCACCGGACCCTTTCTTAAGCGGCAAGCTTTCTCGATGCGCCCTTCGCTACCGTCATGTCGAGCGGAGTCTTCGGAGTCGAGAGATCTCAAGCGGTTGGGCGTGCAAGATTCCTCGACTTCGCCCTCCGCTGCGCTTGGGGCTACGCTCGGAATGACGGAGTACCCAACGATTTTGAAAAGCGTCCGGTAGCTAGATCACAAACCGCAGATACGGGTAGTGCCCACAGTCCTTGTTCAGAGCTTAGCTCGGAGCAAGACTGTGGGCACTATCTCTTTACAGCAAGATGATGCTGTGTTGCCGGCAGGTCTCAATCATCTCGGGCGACCAGAGGCTCGACTGGATCTCGCCGATGTGCGCTTTGTGCAGGAAGAACATGCAGAGCCGGGATTGGCCAATCCCCCCTCCGATGGAGAGCGGGAGATCCCCCGACAGCAGTCGCCGGTGGAAGAGCAGCGACTCGCGCGCCTGGGTGCCGGTCAGGGCCAACTGGTGCCGCAGCGCCTCGGCGTCCACACGGATTCCCATAGAAGAAAGCTCGTAGGCACAATCCAGGAGTGGGTAATCCACCAGAATATCGCCGTTCAACCCGTGGTAGCCATTGAGCGTTGAGGTCGACCAATCGTCATAGTCCGGCGCGCGGCCATCGTGAGGCGTGCCATCGGCGAGAACAGAGCCAATGCCGATCACGAAAACAGCACCGTGTTCGCGGCAGGCAATGTGCTCGCGCTCTCTCGGACTCAGATCGGGATAGGCCACCTGCAGATCCTCGCTGTGCACGAACATGATCTCGTCGGGCAACATCGGCTCGATCCCCGAGTAGAGATGGCAGATATACTTCTCTGTACGTTGAATCACAGCGTAGATCCTGCGAACCGTCGCCTTGAGGTAGGCCAGCGTGCGCTCCTCAGAGAGCATCACCCGCTCCCAGTCCCACTGGTCCACATACAGAGAGTGCAGGTTGTCCAAGTCCTCATCGGCGCGAATGGCGTTCATATCGGTGTAGATCCCCTCGCCAGGCTGGAGCCCGAAATCTGCCAGTCGCATGCGCTTCCACTTGGCCAGGGACTGCACGATTTCCGCTCGCTCGTCTTTTAGCGCTTTCACCGAGAAGCTCACCGGGCGCTCGATGCCGTTGAGATTATCATTGATCCCGGTGCCGGCCTGCACGAAGAGCGGGGCCGTCACCCGCATCAGGTTTAGCTCAAAAGCGATGTTCGTCTGGAAGAAGGTCTTGATCTCCCGGATCGCAAGTTCGGTTTCGCGAAAACCGAGGATCGGCTCGTATGAGTCGGGGATGATAAGGTGGTTCTGCACAGTCTCTCTCTCCTTGTATACAGCTTGGCTATCGGGCATTATCCCTGACAGCAGAGCTGGGTCAAGGGTACCGGAGTGATTTCCTCCTCTTGACGTTCCAGGCTTCTGCGCGATCATGACAGAATGCTAGACAATCAACCAACCGGTGAAGAACGAACTGTGACCTACGTCGGCGGTGCCACGATTGATGGCGCGCCGATTGCCTATATTGTGGTGCTCTCCGCCGTCTGCACGGCACTGGCCTTCATCCCCTTCTCAGTGATCGTGGCCCTGGGCGGCAGCTTCCCGCTGAGCCAGGCCATCTTCCCGCTGGTGGGCTGGATCCTCGGCCCCATCGCCGGGGCCATCGCCAGTGGCGTAGGCGCGCTCGTGGGCGTCTTCGTAGCACCGCATACCGCCGGGATCCCAGCTGTACGCGTCATAGGCGCAGTAGTGGCAAGCTTCGTCGCCGGCAGTATGCGACACGGAACACGGCGCAGCTGGTGGTGGTTCCCCATCACCGTGACCGGCGTGATCTGCCTGGCGCTCTTTGGCGGCAGAGCCATGGTCCAAAACGGGGTCAGCCTCTGGGCCGTCGTCGCGGGGGCCTTCATCGACTGGTCCGCATTGCTGCTCTTTGCCCTCCCCACACGCGCCCTGGTCTCCAAATGGATCAGCAGCCCCAACCCCGGGCTGATGGCCACAGGATTGGGGCTGGGGACGTGGATCGCCGCCGGTATGGCCCATCTGGTCAAGGGGATGATCACCTACTTCATGTACAATTGGCCGGAGGATGTCTGGGTGACACTTATCCCCATTATTCCGGTGGAGAACCTCCTGCGCGTTGCTGTGGGCATCACCATCGGCACCGGTGTCATCACCGGGCTCCGGGCTATCGGGTTGGTGAAGCCACGCGAAGCCGTCTACTGACACCGGAATGGCCGCATGCCAGAAGCAATTGCCACATTTGACAAGGTCTCGTACATGTACCCGCGCTCCACGGCGCTGGTCCTGCGCGATATTTCACTTGAGATTCGCAAAGGTGAGTTCCTCGGCCTGATTGGTCCCAGCGGCGCCGGCAAGACAACGCTGTGCCTAGCGTTCAACGGCATCGTTCCGCAATTCTACGGTGGACGGTTCTTTGGCGCGGTCAACGTCGCCGGGCTGGATACCCTCGAACACCCGATCAGCACGCTGGCACGCTATGTCGGCATCGTGCTGGAGAACCCCGAGACGCAGATCACGGCCACCTCGGTGGAGAACGAGATCGCGTTTGCGCTGGAGAACCTCAAAGTACCACGTGACGAAATCCTGGCCCGCATCCCCCGCGTCTTGGAGGCCGTCCGGTTGGAGGGCATGGAACACCGGCATCCCCAGGAACTCTCCGGTGGCCAGAAGCAGCGCCTGGCGATCGCTGCGATGCTGGCCGTGCGGCCCAGCCTGCTTGTCCTCGACGAGCCCACCTCGCAGCTTGACCCGGTGGGAGCGCACGAGGTCTTCAGAACCGTGCAGGAACTGAACCGCGAACTTGGGGTGACCATCGTGATGGCGAGTCACGCGGCTGAGGAGCTGGCCGAGTACGCCGACCGCCTGGTCCTGCTCAACGCCGGCCAGATCGTCGACGAGGGGCCGCCGGCCAAGCTCTACACGCAGGTCGAGCTTATGCAGCAGCTCCACCTGCGCCCGCCGGGTGTCACGCGTACCTTTCATTACCTGCGAAAGGCCGGATTCAGCATTCCTGAGCTGCCCGTGACCCTGAATCAGGGCATCGCCGCGATCAAGCCACTGGCTACGGCGTGCCACCGCCAGGCCTCTGAGGGCCAGCTGGCTCCCGCACCCCGAGATGGGCGCCCGCTGGTGTCGGTGACGCACCTGACGCACACGTACGACGACGGCACCCAGGCGCTCCGGGACATCTCGCTGGATATCCACAGGGGCGAGTACGTGCTGATCACCGGCCAGAACGGCGCCGGCAAGAGCACGCTGGTGCGCCATTTTCTACGGCTCCTACTGCCCACCGACGGTGAGGTACGCATCGACGGCGTTCCGACCCGCGACCTAAGCATCAGCGCACTTGCCCGCCGCGTGGGCTACGTGGCCCAGAATCCCGATAATCAGATCTTCAACACGACGGTGGAGCAGGAGATCGCGTTCGCACTCCGGTACCTCGATATGGCCACCGGTGAGATCCGCTCACGGACCGAGCGAAGTATGGCCGCGATGGGATTGCAGGACGTGCGCGACCGCCACCCGCTCTCGCTGCCCCGGGGAGAGCGCGCCCGCGTCGTCATTGCCGCCATCCTCGCGCTGGAACCCGAGGTCGTGATCTTCGACGAGCCGACCACGGGGCAGGACTACCAGGGCGCACGCGCCATTCTAAGACTCACCAAGCAGCTCCATAACGCCGGGAAGACCGTGATTGTGATCACCCACCACCTCTACCTGATGGCGGAGTATGCCGAGCGGGTGATTGTGATGGGTAAGGGCACCTTGCTGCGCGACGCGCCGATCCGCGTGGTCTTCCACGAGACGGATGTGCTGGCCTCAACCTATCTGACTCCGCCGCAAGCCGTGCAGCTGGCGCAGGCCTTAACCGAGGCCACCGGAATCCCGCTGCTGTGCCTGACCCCGCAGGAAGTCGCCGGTGCCTTGGTCTGTGACACGACAGGACGCAGCCTATGAGCTCGATGGCACTCCGGACGGTCGACCGCGACTCGCTCTTCACACGGCTCGATTTCCGCCCTAAGCTCTTCATGATCGCAGTCATCACGGTCGTCGCCTTTGTCTGGGAGGACCCGCTGATGGGCGGTGGGCTAGCGCTCACAGTCCTGCTGGCGTGTCTCGCCGCCGGCGTCAGACCCGGCTACATCCGAACTGTGCTGCTGTTGATGCTCCCCTTCAGCCTGATCCTGATCCTCACCCAGGGCTTCTTCTCAGGAGCACTACTCACCAACCTGACCGGGCTGCAGCCGGACAGTTTCCATATGCTCTTCGTCTTCCCCGCCGCGTGGCCCCTGATCGGCAGCGCGGGGCTCTCCTGGGAAGGTGTACAGTATGCCCTTAACATCATTGCCAAGAGCCTGACGATGACCCTGGTCATCCCTTTGGGCATCTTCACCACCGATGTCGATACGATGATCGTAGGCATGGTCAAGGCCCGGATTCCTTACAAGATCGCCTTCGTCTTCTCTTCCACCCTGCGGTTCTTCCCGCTGCTCTTCGCCAGAACCCAAGCCATCATCGAGGCACAGCGGCTGCGGGGCCTGGCCTTTGAGACAATGGGACCGGTCAAACGGCTGCGGGTCTACGCCCGCATTGTCGTCCCCCTCATCCTGAGCGCACTCAACGAATCGCAGATGCTGGATGTGGTGCTCCAATCACGGGCCTTCGACGGCAGCCCGGACCGCACCTATCTGCACGACTCACGGCTCATGGCCGCGGATTACGCGCTCTTCGGTCTATTCGGACTCTTCCTGCTGACCGCCATTATCGGCTATGTCGTGTTCGGTGTCGGCAAGTTCACAGGTGTGCTTTGGTGACAGGCAGAGCACCCGCGTCTGGCTGCCGCGCACCTGGCTAACACAGATGGTCGCAATTGTCACCTGGGGCTTCAAAGGTAGAGTAGAGCTTGGAAGCGTAGAACCTTCCTCGCAAGCGCCAACCGCGGCGGTGGATGGACCGCCACAGTTAACGACTACACGATGAGCTCATTCTGACTATGCTTTGGAGATCGCAATGCGTCTAACTTTCACACTGAACGGCGAGGTCGTCAGCCTTGACCGCATCGCTGAAGACCTGCCGTTGCTCGATCTATTGCGCGACACACTGGGCCTGACCGGCACAAAGCGCGGGTGTGAGACCGGCACCTGTGGCCTGTGCTCCGTCCTGGTCGACGATGCCCTGACCCGTGCGTGCCGGACCCCCGTCACCAAGATCGCCGGACACACCGTGACCACCATCGAAGGAATGCTGGGCCCCAATGGCGAGTTGGGCGACCTGCAGAGCGCGTTCCTGGAGTACGGCGCCGTCCAGTGCGGTTTCTGCACTCCGGCTATGGTGCTGGCCGGAGAGGCACTGCTACGCAGAACCCTCACGCCTTCACGGGAGGAGATTCGACGTGCGATCAACGGCATACTCTGCCGCTGCACGGGATACCAGCAGATCGTCGACGCCATCGAGGCAACCGCCCAGCACCGGCGAGACCAGCAGAAAGCTACAAGCGGAGGCGAGGGCCAATGGTGAGCAACCTTCGCTACGTTGGGAATCCAGCCCTGCAGAATGTCGACGGCGCGGACAAGGTGTCCGGTCGCGCCAGATACGTGTGCGACATGGTCGTTCCGGGGATGCTTGTCGCCAAGGTCCTCCGGAGCCCCTTGCCCCACGCGCGCATCGCCAGGCTGGACACAGCACCGGCGCTCGCCGTGCCCGGGGTCAAAGCCGTCATCACTCACGCTGACTTCGTGGACGACGGCAACTTCGGCTGGCCGGTGAAAGACGCCTATGTCCTGGCGGTGAACAAGGTCCGCCACGTCGGTGAGCCGGTGGCCGCTGTGGCAGCCGAGACGGAAGCCGCCGCCATGGCCGGGCTCAACGCCATCATCGTCGAGTACGAACCGCTGCCCGTGATCGGCACCGTCGATCAGGCGATGGCACCTGAGGCCCCGCTGATCCCCGAGGTCTCGCCGACAGGAAAGGGCAACCTCTGCAACAGCCATATTCTGCGCAACGGTGATCCAGCGCCGCTGCTGACAGAGGCCCCGGTGCGTTTTGAAGCGACCTATGAGATGCCCCACCAGGAACACGCCTATATGGAGACCGAGGGGGCGCTGGCGATCCCCGAGCCGGACGGCAGCGTCACCCTCTACGCCAACAACCAGAGCCCGCACATCAACCGCGATATTGCAGCTCAGGTATTGGGTCTTCCCACCAACCTGGTGCGCGTGATCCAGCCACCGATCGGTGGCGCATTCGGCGGCAAGGACGAAATCCTCTACCAGACCTCGGCGCAAGCTGCTAAGTTGGCCACTCTCGCGGGACGACCGGTGAAGCTGATCCTGTCGCGCTCCGAGTCCATGGCTGCCTCCTACAAACGCCAGGCGATGCGGAGTCACATCGTTCTAGGAGCAGAGACTGACGGCACGCTGCGGGCCGCCAAGATCGATCTCACGGTCGACAACGGCGCCTATGCCTCGGGCACACCGCTGGCCTCTTGGCGCGCCACAATGCACGCCGCGGGAGGCTATCGTTACGCCGCCGTGCACGTTGATATGCAGTCGGTCTATACCAACAACGGCTACTCCGGCGCCTTCCGCGGCTTCGGCAACACCCAGGCCAGCGCCGCGGTGGAACTCGCCATCGATGAGCTGGCGGAGCGCCTTGGGCAAGATCCCCTCGAGTACCGGCTCCGAAACTGTCTGCGCGAGGGCGATGCTACGATGACCGGTGATCTCCTGAATCAGGCCGTAGGGCTAGCCGACTGTCTGGAATGGGTCCGGGACCGTTCGGAGTGGACAAAGAAACGTGCCGACTGTACCGCACAGCCGGAAGATGGCCTGACACGGCGCGGCATCGGCGTCGCCTGCTATTTCCACGGAAGCGGTCTGGGCGGCGAGGGCGAGGATTTCGCTACTGCCACGCTCAAGATCGAGGAGGACAGCTCGATCACGCTGACGTCCGGTTTGACTGACTTCGGTCAGGGGAGCCGCACCGTCTTCACGCTCCTGGCTGCAGAGACCCTGGGCGTCGACATAGACCGCATCCGCGTGCTGCGCCCGGATACGCAGACGGCGCTCGATTCCGGTCCCACCGTCGCCTCCCGGGCCTCAATCGTCGGCGGCAACGCCGTGCGCGTGACCAGCGAAAAGGTCGCCTTGCTGCTCGATCTGGCAGCAGCAGATCACCTCCGCTGCGACCCTCAGCAACTGATCCGCGACGGCGAAGGCTACGTGGGCCCGGACGAGACGCCGGTGCCCTTCGAGACCGTGGTCGACCACGCCCGCGAGATGGGGCTGCAGCTCTCGGCCCAGGGTCGCTGGCAGATCCGGCCCATCGAATGGGACTTCGAAACCGGCACCGGTGAACCCTATTTCTGTTATGTCTTCGGCGCCCAGGTGGCCGAGGTCGAGGTCAGCCGGCGCACCGGCCGGACCCGGGTGCTGAAGATCTGGGCAGCTCACGACGCCGGCAAGATCCTCTTCCCCAAGGGAGCGCTGGGCCAGATGTACGGCGGCATCGCCCAGGGCCTGGGGTTCGCCCTGATGGAGAACTTCCGCTTCAAAGACGGCGTGCCACAGACGCTCTCCTTCACGCAGTACCGGCTGCCGCGAGCCACCGATGTCCCCGAGATCGAGGGGACGTACATCCAGACGGCCGGCGCGATCGGCCCCTATGGAGCCAAGAACCTGGCGGAACCGGTGATGATCGGGACCGCCCCGGCCATCGCCAACGCCTTCGCACAGGCCACCGGCATCCGCGTGCGCGGCTTCCCGCTGCCGCGAGTCAAAGGATGGATCCGACGGCAATCCAAGCCATGCCCACCGGTTCTAGCGAACCTCTAAGTCACCTATGCTAGATCAACCCCCGCAATCTTGGCCCTCAGTGCTTTTGTTGGCACAGTGCCTGCAGGGCCAAAACTGCTCAGGCCCCTTGCCAATTAGAACGTTTGGACTATCATAAGTATAGACCCCAACATCAACACCAGGAGATCGTGCTTGAAGGCAATCAAGCCATCGCGACTGCGCTCAGGCGTCACCGATATCGCCGTCCGCGCTCAAGAGCGCCGGGCCCACAAACTCATGCTCCAGGGCGACCTGGCCGGTGCGACCGCAGTCTACCGCGAGATCTTGACGCTGGCTCCAGATAATGCCAATGCGCATTACCAGCTGGGCATCTGCCACCGGCATATGCGCCGGTGGGAGGAGGCCGCGGCGGCACTCCAGCGTGCGATAGAGCTGGGCGATGATCGCGCCGCCTCGCTGATAGACGAGGTCCGCGCCACACTGCCCGACACCGAGGCCAGCAACGTGACGGTTATACCGATCGAAGAGGATCAGCCGGCCGTCGTCGTGGGCGACCAGGTAATGACCAGATCATCGCCGGATGACGCGCTGATGGCGCTCTGGCCCGGTGATCCACTGCCGATCACCCCACGTCCTCAGGCAGCTAAGCCCAGTCCTGTCACTATCCACGGCCCCAGCCATCCTGCAGAGAACGAGGAACGCGACGAACCTGCCCGCCGCCCGATCAACTGCCCGCCGCTCGATGACGTCTTCGCTATGGGCGGTCCACTGGCTACCTCCCTGGGTCGTCGCTACCGCCCGCGCCTCGGTCAGCTAAAGATGGCCAATCTCATTCGCGACGCGCTACAAGGCCGGAAACACGCCGTCATTGAGGCGGGCACCGGCATCGGAAAATCGTTCGCCTATCTGATCCCCAACCTATGGTCGGGGAAACCGGCCATCGCCAGCACATCCACCAAATGCCTAAG
>JAGHDT010000081.1 GCA_021159805.1 Anaerolineae bacterium | reverse complement strand
GGAGTATGGGAGAGGGTTAGGGTGAGGGCTCTGCCGGTATATTTCCGAGCTAGGGTGGGTGAGCGGCAAGGCTGAAAGGCGACAAAGCGCGATGAGAGCAGACGGTTCTGCTGTCATCCCGCTTTGTCGCCTTATCGCTTTCTCGCCTTATCGCATCACGGCGTCCAGGGAGTGCCGTCGGGCCAGCGGGTCTGTGTCCACTTCTCGATGGTGTCGGTGACCGGGTACTTGGCGGCCAGTGTCTCGTCGATGTCGATACCCAGACCAGGCTTGTCGCTGGGGTAGAGGTAGCCGTTGCGGAGCTCGGGCAGACCGGGGAACATCTCGTAGACGTGCTCGGGGAAGCCACACCACTCCTGGATGCCGAAGTTGGGCGCCCAGAGGTCGAGGTGCACGTTCGCGGCGTGGCCAATAGGCGAAGTGTCACCAGGACCGTGCCAGGCGGTATGGACGCCGTAGATGTTGGCAAAGAGCGCCACGGCACGCGCCGGCGTGATGCCGCCCATCTGGCTGACGTGCATGCGGATGTAGTCGATGAGGTGTTCTTCGACCACGGCCTTCCACTCCAACGGGCTGTTGAACAGCTCACCCATAGAGAGGCGCGTGGTGCAGTGGTTGCGGACATCGCGGAACCAGTTGATGTGCTCGGGAGCCAGCAGATCCTCCAGGAAGAAGAGGTTGTAGGGTTCCAGGTCCTTGGCGAAGCGCACCGCGTCGATGGGCTGCAGTCGCTCGTGGACATCGTGCAGCAGTTCGATGTCGTCGCCGACGTGCGAGCGCACGTAGTCGATCATTTTCAGCTGCCGGCGGGCGTACTCGCGCGGGTTGTAGTAGGCGCCATCGGGGGCACCCTCGGGCTTCGGCAGGCTATCGGCCTTGCCACCATAGCCGCCCATCTGGACGCGGATGTGGTGGACGCCCTGGTCGATGAACTTCTGGACGCTTTCCAGCACGGCCTCAGGGGTCGGGCCACCGGCGTGCCGGTAGACGGCGGCGCCCTCGCGGCACTTGCCACCCAACAGGTCGTAGACCGGCATGTTTGCCAGTTTGCCCTTGATATCCCAGAGCGCTTGATCGATGCCGGAGATGGCGTTGTTGAGCACGGGGCCGTTGAGCCAGTAGCTGTGCACATGCGCCATTTGCCAGAACTCCTCGATGCGCGAGACATCCCGCCCGATGGCGAAGGGCTTGAGGTGTCTCTCGATTGCGGCGACCACAGCATGGAAACGCTGGGTGAAGGTCGCGCAGCCCAATCCGTACAGACCGGGTTCTGAGGTGATGACTTTCACGATGACCAGCCGCGAGCCTGCCGGTTGGGTCAGGATGATCTTGACGTCCTTGATCGTAATCGGTTTTGCCATTGAGTTGCCTCCTATGAGGTTGAGGGATGCTAACAGCTCGGCTTGAACAGGGTCATTCTACGGTGGATCGATGCTCTGTCAATGAACGAGACGGGGTTGTGCTGGTGATTGTAGGGAGCACGCCTAGGCGTACTCCCTGCAACCAAGAGGAAGAGACGAAAGCTTGAGCCGCTTCGTCTGTATCTGAGATCCCCGCCCCCGCAGCGATCTCGAAATACCAAGTTAGGAGCTGGCCAACTGTGGGACTGGCTGTTATTTGACAGCCAGTCCCACAGTTGGGTTACATAGACAGGAATCTGGCCAGCAACTTCTGGCTGCGCGCGTCGAGCGCTGAGAAGCGCTCGATCTCGTGTCGCGCATCGTTGACGTCGATGATCAGCCAATGGCCCGGCGATACCTCTCGTGTGCTCCGCGTGATGTTGTTGCGCATCACGAATTCCTGCGGGCCCTTGTCGGTCTCGACTTCCCAATACAGGAACCCGAGCTCTTCCTTGATCGACTCGATGCGCGTGATCTTGGGCACCAGGTAGTAAAGGTTCAGCTCGGCAGCGACTGCCTCGCGGTCCTTATCGTCAAGCTCGGTCCAGTCGGCTATAATGCCGATTTCGGGCTGTTTCTCCGCGTTAGCATCCCGGATGGAGAGGTAGGCGGACTGATCTGAGACCGGGAAGCACGATCGCAGGACAACGCGCGGATACTGGACGCGGACATCATTCTCTTCGGTGACGGTGAGGCTTAGAGTGTCACCGCGGCGTGTAAAGTCGACACGATCTGCTGTAAGATAGTTGACCTCATATGACTTGACCATTGCCAGCCTCCTACAGACTCGCCGTGCTGCCGTCGATGCGCGCCATCTGCGACTGCATCTGGACCAGCTTGTAGAACATGCCGTGGTTCTCGATCAACTGTTTGGGCGAGCCCTGTTCCTCGACTTTGCCCTCGTTCAGCACCACGATGCGGTCGGCGTTGTGGAGGGTTGACAGACGGTGGGCCACCGCAATGGTCGTGCGTCCCTTGACCAGTTCGTCAAGGGCTTCCTGTATCTGGCGTTCCGTCTCGCTATCCACCGATGATGTGGCCTCATCCAGGATCAGGATGCGCGGGTCGTGCAGGATGGCGCGGGCGATGGAGATACGCTGTCGCTCACCACCGGAGAGGCCGCTGCCGCCCTCGCCGACGATCGTGTCATAGCCCTCGGGCATTGCTGTGATGAAGTCGTGGGCATTGGCTGCCTTGGTCGCGCGTACGATCTCGGCGTAGGTCGCGTCCGGCTTCCCGTAGGCGATGTTCTCAGCCAGCGTGCCGCGGAACAGATATGGCGACTGCAGCACCATGCCGACTTGTTGCCGAATCTCATCCATCGACAGATTCCGGATGTCCTCACCATCGATCAAGATGGAGCCGCCTGTCACGTCGTAGAACCGGCACAGCAGGTTGACCAGTGTGGTTTTGCCGGCGCCGCTGTGACCCACCAGGCCGATCATCTCGCCGGGTTGGATCTTGAAGTCGACGTCATTGATGACTGGGAAGTACGGATCGTACCCGAAGGTGACGTGCTTGAACTCGATCGCGCCGGTGATCTTGGACTTGTGCACCGGGCTCTTGGGCTGGACCTGCTCCCCCTCGTCAAGCAGCTCGAATGTGCGCTGCGAGATAGTGACAAAGCGGTTCATCGCCTGACTGACCTGCGTCAGGTTGGAGAGCGGGCCATAGAACATGCCCAGGTAGCCGATGAAGGCCATCAGCGTGCCGACGGTGATCTGATTGGCCATCACGGCCTTACCACCGGCATACCAGATGATCAGCCCGCCAGCGCTGAAGGCGAAGGCGATCAGCGGGAAAAACTTACCCCACGCCAGGTTCACCTGTAGCTGGGTCTGCAGCATGCGGTCGTTGCGGTTGTGGTAGCGCGCCTCTTCCTGGTCCTCTTGGGCGAAGGCCTTGACGACGCGCACGCCGGAGAGGAAGGTGTTGAGCATAGCGTTGAGTCGCCAGCGGGCCACCCAGAAGCGCCGGAAGTGCGGACGCATGTAGCGGTAGTAGTAGAATGCTGCGACCATCACGAAGGGCGTCGGAATCAGCACATAGAGGCCGAGCGATGGCGCCATGGAGAACAGGACGATACCGATGCCGATAACCATCAGCAGGTTCAGCGCGAAGTTGGTCATCTGCGAGAACAGTCCCTGCAGCTCACTGGTGTCCTGATTGACGCGCGTCATCACCCGGCCGGTCTGGTTCTTGTCGAAATAGTCAACGGGTAGCTTCTTGAGGTGCGCGAAGAGCTTGTCACGCAAGCCTGCGGTGAACTTTCCGCTGACGTTGATGGTCAGTCGGTTCTTGACAATGTTGATGGCGACGTTGGCGATGCGTATGCCGAGCAGTCCCAGCACGAGCCAGAGCAGCAGGCCGGCGTGGCCGTTTTCGGAGAGCACGTCGTCAATCAGAATACCTGTCATGCGGGGTGGAATCAGGTTGATGGCCGCCCCTGCAACCAGTAACAGTATGATGATCCCCACCTTCCCCCAATAGGGCTTGGCCTCCTGCATCAGGCGTTCGAAGATCTTGCCGCGCTGGATGCAACTCGGGCATACCTTCGCCGAGGGATCGGCTAGATATTTTCCGCAGCTCACACAGACGTGAGCGTCTGAGTTGGGATTGGGGATCGGAGTGTCGGGGCCGTTCTTGGCGCGTTCTTTCAGGTAGTGCGCGACACGCCCGAATCGGTCCGTGAAGTCGTTTGAGTAGTGCAAGAGAACGTGCGGCTGTTGGTCGACCGTGACCTGGATCAGGCCGTTGCCGACGCAGCGCTCGATCTTGGCATCTTCGATCTGGTCGAGGGAGAACTGGTGGCGCTGGTAGGCCCTGCCATTGGGCCGGTCCAGAACCATCAGCTCTTGACCATCGATCAAGAGCCACTGCTCGCCGAATTGCCCGTCTGGGCCAAGGTCCGATTGGACGGCGAGCTGGATATCGTGGATATTGTGACCGGTAGCTTTGAGTTCAGCTACCACCGGCATCGGGAGGATCGCGATATCGATGCCGGGGTTATCGTGGACGTGCATGTGTTGCGCCGTCACCTGTATCAGAGGATCTTCACTCTTCTCCGTGTTCTCAGACTTCTCCATGTCCTGCCTCCTTTGGCTTCGAGTTCACACTCATATCCAACGAGGCACCCTCATGCAAAGCAAAAAAGGGCACCTTGAACATATCAAGTAGCCCTCTTCCACGCCTACGAGGTTAGCTGTCGGGCTCGGACGGAAGAAGCTCGCCCTGTGCCGGCCAACGCTGCGCGTTGGGTGACAATTCGCCCCAAATTGGTTCCCCCGTTGCTCACACTTGTACTCTGTGCGCGCATTCGGCGTCCGCTGTCTATTCGCTTGTACAATTGTTCCAGTCAGTAATATCCTACCACAGAAAAAACCCCAAGTCAATAGTTTTTGACCTGATTTCCGGCCTAATCCCAGAGCTCCTGCCACCGCTCCGGGAGGAGTGCGGCGAGTGCGACCACGTGACCGGGATAGAGCAGTATCTGAGTGTCCAGATTGTCATTGTTGACCTGGTAGAGCAGTTCCCGACAGCGCCCGCAGGGAGGCATAGACTTTCCGTCGCTGGAAAGCGCTACCACTCTGACGATCCGCGACTCGCCCATCGTGACCATATGCGCAATCGCGCTGTGTTCTGCGCAGAAGCCGATGCCGCACGCGGCATCGATGGACACGCCGACGTAAACGTTGCCGGCGGCGGTCAGCAGTGCTGCGCTGACGCCACCGGCGTTGCACTCGTCGCTGAGTTCACGGTAGTTCAGGACGTCCTTGGCTTTCTGGATCAGTTCTTCGTTGGTCATTGGTGAGTTTCCTTGTCCATGTAACAGCGAGGCTTCTGAGGGTACATGACGCCACGGGCCACGTTGTTCGTCTGATAGTTACGTACTCGCTGTTTTGAAGACGAAGCCCGCTGAGACTTCGCCCCCTAGGCCGGGGACTTTGCCTCCACAGCCGGAGCTGGGAGAGGGGACTCGAGGTGCTACTGCTTCGAAAGGGACCCTCTCGATCTGCTCTGCGGACCGCGGGCATCTTGCCCGCTCTGCTCTTCGCGTCGTATTTTCGTGCTGCGTGGTGTGCGCACGCGCGTATCCGAACGTGGTGGCTACTTCGGAAATAACCCGGCAGAGCCCTGACCCCGCGCGCTGAGAAGCGCGTCACCCTCTCCCATACTCCGCGGACGGAGTGGGAGAGGGAACCAGAGGCGCGGCCACGAAAACCACCCTCTGCCGGCCCAAAGCCCTTCGCCCAGTCTCGACCGTGGCTTTGGGCTGTTCTTCGCGTCTCATTTTCATGCTTGCGTGGCGTGCTGATGCACATGATGTCTACTTTGAAAACAGCTTCGGCTCCCGGGCCTAAAGGCTTGGCCGCAGGCTTTAGGGCCTTTTTTGCGTCTAATTTTCACTCTTGCGTGGTGTGCTGATACACATGTTGTCTACTTCGAAAGTAACCCTCTCGATCTGCTCTGTGGACCGCGGGCATTCTGATGCCCGGCATCTCGCCCGCTGCTATGAACATTGCTGTACGCACTGGCGCGAAGATGCGGGCGAGACGCCCGCGGTCCAAGACTGCACTTCGCATCGCTGCTCCGAGAAATGGCTTTCTATGGTCGCCGGCGGCTCGATCAGGATGCGGCCCCCACTTTCATGCTTGCGTGGGGTGCGCCAGCGAACACGGCGGCTACACAGCAATCTGGTTGGCACCGCAGGGGAAGACAGCGACGTTAGGACTGGTGTAGCGCGAGGCCAGGAAGTCCTGGAGGGTTCCCCAGCTGCTGTAGGTGTGCACACACCGGGCATCCTGTCGGGTGACGTGCGGAGAGAGGTAGACGATGGGATGTTGTTCCTTATACATGGGCTGTGAGCTGCGCCAGTCACCCTCTCTGCGACCATAGATCATACCAGTGCTGTAGAGGGCGTGGTGCCCGCGACCCTCGGGGCTGGCCGAGATGAGCACCACCGTGGCGCCCGGCTTCAGGATCTCGTGACCTGGCGTCGCCAGCTCCGCAGAGGCGATGACGTTGAGTCCCAGGCCGGCCTGGAGAAAATCGGTGTCCTTGGGGTAGGCGTTGCAGATGGCGATGTCGACCGGCGCCTCGGGCATCTTGGTGGCGTAGACAGCCCGCGCCTGCTCGACACCCGCGCGGTGGGCCTGGACGAAGTCGCCGACATAGACACCGGCGATACCGCGGCGGCTCGTGAGGACAAGGTTGATGATGACGTCGAGCCCGACTTTCCGTCCCATCTCCTCAATGTCGGCGCGCAATTCATTGTGGTCGACGTTCAGGAGTCCGGTCCCCAGGCGTCCGGGCTTGTGCATGCTGGCCACGGTCTCGTAGCTGGCGACGCCGGGAAAGACCACTTTGGCACCGCCGCCGAAACCCGGGCCGCCGTGGGGCATGATCGATCCAATGCCAATCTTCAGGTCACCTTCCGCAAACTGGCGGCATAGCTTGATGGGCGTACCCCTGCTGGAGAACCCGTAGTCGACGTGACCGTCGTGGGCGAAGCTGTTGTAGATGTCAAGCCTCTCGACGGCGAGATCCCCCAGCTTCTTGCGCATCTCCTCTTTGGTCATCAGGCGGTGCATACCCACCGCAAGAACGACCTTGACGTCGTCCAGGTCGATGCCGCCGGCCTCCAATCGTTGCATCACCAGCGGCATCAGGCGGGCGGCCGGGGTGGGCCGGGAGATGTCGTCGACCGCGATCGACACCGTGCGCTTGCCCGCAGCCACGGTCTGCCGTGCCAGCGACTCAAGCGTCGGCGTGCCGATGGGCGCGTCCATAGCTGCCTCAATGTCCGCCTCGTCCATATCGGGTCCATCGGCCGGCCAGTAGGCGCGAACCCGCCAGTCTTTCGGGAAGTCCAGTGCTAGATCGTGATCGCCGTACCACGAGTGCCAGGGGATGCAGATGTGTGTCATAGTCTCTCCTCTAGGTGGGTAGGAACAAAGCGGTTTGCAGGTCGTGGATGCTCTCGATCTCTTGAGCCCGCGAGGGTGACAGCACCTCGGAGATGATGAGCGCGCCAAACTCGTGGAGGAAGGTATACGCCATCGTCTGCCGTAGGAAAGCTTCATCCAGCGCCTGGGCTGGATTGTAGCCTTTCATGAAGGCCACAAGGCTTGAGGCGTCGCGGTCAAGTGCGCTGAACCAGAGGGCAACCCACTCGTACTCGCGGGGAGCGGCACGGGCATCCGCGAAGTCGATCAGGCCGGAGATGGCCCAGCTGTTCCCGCGCCGTTGGAGCATCACGTGGTCCTCGGTCACGTCGCCGCTGACCAGCACCAACTCCTGTGTGCCCTGCTCGGCCAGGACAGTGTTGACGAACGCCGGGACCCGGTTGATCACGCGGTTGGGCAGCGTGGTCTCCCGGCGTAGCGCCGCTGTGGTGCGCACGATCTGCTGCTGCGTGTAGCGCTGCCATCCGGCTCGCGTCACGTCCAGGGCAGTGAGTGTGCTCAGCGGGATCGCGTGGAGGTGGCGCAGCCGCCGTCCCAGCTCCTCGGCGATGTTGAGGAGACTGCGGTTGTCGATATCGTCCCGCACCTCGCGGATCGGCTCGCCCGGGATGAAGGAGAGCACGATGTAGGGCCAGACTGAGCTGGAGTCGAGGACCCTGCGGGCAGTAGCCTGCCCGGGGACGGCCTGCCGTCCGGGGGCAGCAAGTTGCCCATGGGCGATAAGCCGCGGGGCGCCCAGCTCGGGTGTCCGTTCGAGCAGCACGTGGATCTGGCGCTCGAACGTATAATCTTCGCGGCAGAAGGGCGCGTAGATCTTGACGACGGCCCTCTGCGCGGGCAGCTGTCGGTTGACGACGAAGACGGCGTTGGAGCCGGGATAGCCGGCGATGATGGTGTGGCAAGGCAGCCCGGCACGCCTGCAACTCTCTTGGACCAGTGGTGCCCACGTGGGAACGTCGAGGAAGATCCTGCCCCAGTCGTCCCAGGTCTTCACCACTGGTAGCTTGTCTATTGCATCTTGCCAGGGGAGCGATGTCAAGTACTGCGAGT
>JAGHDT010000259.1 GCA_021159805.1 Anaerolineae bacterium | reverse complement strand
TCCATCCGGTGGGCGCCTCCAGAGCGCCCACCGGATGGATAGCCTCGACGCCCGTCAGCGCCAGCACCAACTCCGCGTCCTCCAGCCCCGGCGGCGCCCCCTCGGCGATCTCGGCCTTGCCTCGCGGCGGGAGGTAGAGGGCACTGGTCCCTGCGGCGCCATCGATCAGAAGATAGGCTGGCGTTGTCTCTAGGCCGGTCAGGTAAAAGAACTGGTTCGACTGGCGCACCGGGACGAACCCCCGCGGGGGAGTCGCGCTGGCAATCAAAGCATGCGCATCGCCGATGGCCTCACAAAGCCGCGCCCGACGCCCCACGAATTCCTCCGCGGGAAAGTCATTCTGTGACAGTTTCCTCATGGTCAGCCTCCCATAATAGGACCCACACAAAGACACCGAGTCACGAAGAGCGAGACACATCCGCCGCTTCGCTTCGCGCCTATGCGTGAGATAAGGTCACTCGGGTTTGATTAAGAAATAGACCGTATACCCATCCACGACGCTTGCATTCAACCTGGTAAGAGGTCCCCCTTTTGGCGGCCACCATGGCATGCAGTATTGGACATCCGACGGTAAGCCTCCTCAAAGGCCATTGAGATCTGATAACCGAGTGACGAATGCAAACGTCGACGATTATAGAACGACTCGAGGTAGTGGAACAGATCGCACCAGGCTTGCGACGACGTGGGGTAGATGACGTGATGCGCCCGTTCAGCCGCGCGCGAGCCAAGGAGACTCTCCGTCAGCGCGTTGTCGTGCCGCGTACCCACGCCGCTCATGCAGGGACTACCCGTCGAACGCGGGCGGCGGCAGCTCGCGGTCAATCTCCGCGAGACGATAGCCGAAGCCCGGTCCCACGACGGTGGAGAGATCCACCTGCCCGTCCCTCCGCCGGTACAGGCCCGGATGGACCGCCTCCTCAGGCAGCGAGGCGTTGGGGTAAAACTGCATGGCGTTGGTCTCGACGCCCATGATCGTGCCAGCGTGGGCAGCGAGCAACACGTGAGAAATCTGGGCTAGCATGGGATTGGTGAGATCCTGCACCACCAGCGTCATGCCGTGGGCCTTGGCCCAGCACAAGCTCAGCAGCGCCCCCGTCTGCGTCTTGCACGTCTTCAGCGCCACGCCGGTCCATCCAAGCTCCCGCCCGAGCCGCACCAGCCGCCAATCGTGGGCACTCTCGTCCATAAACAGTGGTTTGCGTGCCGAGACGCTGTGCACGTCGAGGCGGTTTCCCTCCAGATCGTAGGGAAACGGCTGCTCGACGTAGAGAATCATGCCGTAGATCCGCGGATGCTCCACCATCAGCCGGTCCAGAATCGCGTTGACGTAGCCGGGGTCCGTGACAGTGCAGTTGAAGTCGCTGCTCAGCCAGTGTACGCCGCCGGCAAGGCCGATTTCGCCGACCCGGACCAGCCGCCCGTAATCCCAGGCCAAATCGGTGCCGCGGAGCTTGACCTTGAGGCACTTAAGTCCATCGCGCGCGATCCACTCGGTAAGCGTGACCGGATACCCATCGTCGGGCTCGTCGCCGGTCAGCTCGGATTCGTCGAGGGGGTCCAACCCGCCCACCAGGTGCCAGGCTGGCAGCCTGTTGGGCCTGGGAAAGACAAGGAACTCCTCCGGGTACTTACCCTCAAACGAGACTGAGGAACCTGGAGCCGGCTCCAGGAAGTAAGCCAGATCGCGATTCATGAACGATGGCCCGTAGGTCTCGTAGACCGGCCTGCGGCGCAGCTGGCCGTAGGCGTCGTGTAAGGCGAGGTCGAACGGCGAACAGCACACCAGGGCTGCCAGCCAGGGCATGGCCAGCTCATCGTCCCCTCGTTCCTCGTTCATCTTCGCAAGCAAGCCCGGCAGGACCTGCTCCTGGAAGGCATGCCCCACCTCCATTGGATGTCCCATCTGGTCGAACGCCATCCAGGCCTCGGCGAGCATGAGGCAGAAGCCCTTCAGCGCCTCGTGCCGCTCCCGGTAGGACAGTAGGTCGCTGGGCCAGACCCACTGGACGCTCAAGGGCGTCTCCCCCCACCCCTCAGCAATCCGCCCCTGAGCGTCTGCCACCCTCATCCTCACCCGCGCGCAGGTCACGCGAGTGAGCGTCTCGGGCCCGAACTTAAGCGGAACCCGCGTCTCAACCGGCAAGAAGTAAAGAGACACGGAGATTGGACGTACGTCGGTCGCTTTACCCATGATCAATGCTCTTCCCAACAACCTATTGCGCGCCTACGAGCCATCTCAAACACCTCTCAAGATCGCCTGAGCCAGGATCTTCTCGGCGACCTCCATCGTCTTCAGAGCGTCGCCGAAGTGAGAGCTGGGCTGCCTGCCGGCCTTCAGGCAGTCGATGAACTCTCGGTTCTTGGCTCGGAAGCCCCCGTAAACGTAAAACTCGTCGCTGCCGGCGACCTCACGCGTATCGTATTCAACGCCCTCGGTGTCCCCGTCGGCGTAGAGATAGCCCTTACCCTCGTGCTCAGCCTCCACGCAGATGCCGGGGGCATGCATCTCCACATCGAAGATGCGTCGACCGCTGGTCCAACTGTTGACCATCAAACCGGTAGCACCATTGTCGAACTCCAGCAATGCGGCGAAGAAATTGATATCAGGGACTAGCACGCGCCGGCTGACGCTGTGTATCTCCTCCACCTCGCCGCCGCACATCCAACGCAGCGTGTCTATGGCGTGCACACCATCGTCCATCATATGGTCCCGCGCCGCGAGGTACGGATCGATGGCACACTTGTAGAAGCGACACACCGCGTGGGTGATCGGGCCGCGCTTGAGGCATTCCTCCCGTAGCTTAACTACCATGGGACAGGATCGACGCTGGAAACTGACCTGGGTGATGCACCCGTGCTTCTCCGCCAGATAAGCCAGCGAGCGGGCCTGGTAGATCGTGATGCCCATAGGCTTCTCAATGTACAGGTTCAACCCCTGCTCCAGACACCACACCCAGATGTCGAACATGATGTGGGGCGGGCCGATGGCGTACACCGCGTCGGGGGTGACCTCCTCGACCATCTTGCGATAATCTGTATATCGCCTCTCGACGCCATACTTATCCGCCGTGGCGTTCAGCCGCTCGACGTCGATGTCGCAGATGGCGACGATATCGACGTCATCGAAGGAGGCCAACGAGGGATAATGCACCCGGTTGGCCATACTGCCGGCACCAATCATAGCGACGCGTACGTTTTGTCGTGACGTGGTCATCCTTCAAAACCTCCGCGTTATGCAAAAAGGGAGCGGGCAAAGGCGATGTCCTCGGCGATGAGACGATCGACCGCGTCATGATCGCTGTACTCCGCCGTCAGGCAGACGACGCCTTGGTAACCACGCCTCTTGAGTTCCTCAACCACGCGGGGCCACGAAGCCAGCCCGTGCCGCCCGCTGGTCCAGTAGTTGGTCCACTCAGCATAGGGCGCCTCGGGTCCATTGGTACGCAGCCAGAAAGCGTTCTTCAGGTTGACCATGCACAGGTGTGACCAGGCTACATCCAGCGCCAGTTCGGGCAGCCCCCCTTCCAACGCCTCGTGAGCCGCATCCCAAACGATGCCGACGTGCCGCGGGTCATACCCCTCCACCAGACGCCGTAAGCCCACCGCGTTGGCTATGAACCGTCCACAGTGGTTCTGCAGCCCAAGCTGCACGCCGTACCTATCTAGGAGGGGAACGAGAGCATCGTACTCGCGCCGGAGCCTGGCCTCAGCCTCCAGGTAGCCCTCGCCCTCGCCAATGCGAGCCATGACGCGGATGATGGGCACGCCAGCCTCGGCGCAGGCGGCGATGGTCGCCTCATCGGCCGGTCCGGCCACGCTGTAGATCCTGACACCAAACTCTGCCAAGATCTTTGCGGCGCGGGGCAGCTCCTCGACGTTCTCCGGCTCCACCTGGTACCCGGGCCGCACGGGGAACTCGATGCCGTCAAAACCGAGGCTGCTAACGAACTCACCCAGGCGTGGAAGAGGCATGGTCTTCCAGGGCTTCGTGAAAACAGAGAAGGCAATTCCTTGGGTCGTCATCTCCATTCACCTCCATGGGTCCGCTGAAAGGACGTCAACACAAAAACTCGCTTTTCACTGGCAAAAGCATGCTTCCAGGGGAAACATAGGGCGTGAGCCGAATCTATCTTCGCGCCTCTGCGCCTCCGCATTAGACGTTGCTCTAATAGTTCTAGGCCTACAGGCACCACACGGAGCTACAGCAGATCTTGGCTCAAGATCGTGGGGCACCAGAACTTCTCGACAAACGCCACCGTCAGTTGCGTCCCGGCATCGTGGCTGACGTACGGGGGATGGGCAGGGCTGTACATCGCGTCGGTCAGATCGCGGACCAACGCCACCGTGAACCCCCATCTCACCATCTGCTTGATGGCAAAGGAGCGATTGAGAACACACATGTTGGTGTGCACCCCCAGGACGATCACGTTCTTGATACCACGCTGTCGATACAAGTTGTACAGCTCGCGCCCGTCGTCACTGATGGCATCTTGTTCATGGTCGATCTCGATGGCTGGGTGCTGACGCGTCCACACGATCTCGTCCACGCCGCCGAGGTTGTCATCGGTGTCGCACCCTCCGTCGGACGCATCGATGGGCAACGGAGGATCGGCATGGGGCTGTTCCGGCGGCGGCTCGGCCGAGGGAGCCTGCAACACGCGCCTGCGGGCCGGCGAATCGCGGTAGAAATCCATCGTATCTGAGGGCGCGTGGACGATCAACACACCCCTACAGCGGGCAGACGCGACCACCTGATTCATCCGCGGGAGCAGCCTCTCCAACCGCTCAACAGCGCCACGGCACCAGTGCCGATCCCACACGTCACAGAGCACCAGCGCGGTCTCCGCGGCGAACAGGTCCGCCGTGGACTCGCGGACCTTCCATAAGAGATAGCCGTTTTCACCTTGCACCATCTCCCTGCTCTGAAGCTGGAGTTTGAGAACTCCCGACATCTTCCCACTCGTGCTCACGTGCAAAGCCTCCGCAGAGTGCCTTAAGGCTCTGGCCCTCGCCAGCGAAGAAGCACCCATGCGATCAGGACGACCTTCGGGGAGATTCTATTTTCAACACTGACTTCGTCAACGTCTATGCCTATAGCTCACACCTGACAAGACCCTCACAAATGCGACAGCACCGAAATGCAGAGGACACTGGGGCGAGCGTGCGAAATGCATGGAGAGGGCAATGAAGCGAGAAGCATTGCGTCGGTTTCGCTCGAAGCCGTTTTCGTCTTCTCCGCGCCCTCCGTGCTCCGAGGTGACACGCCTGACTCCTCCGGCGGCGTCGCACATTCTCCGTCACGATAGCCGCCGGAAGTGCTTGAGCGCATTCTACCACGCAAAAGACGAACTAGGGAGTTCGCCCAACCAGGGTCGCCGCCTGTAGACGCATCCCTGCAGATGTGTCATCCTTAACGCAGCAACAGGTCACCTGTGCGTACCAGCCATCACGGCGAAGGGTCTCGCGCCTCGAACACGCATGCAACGATGCCTGAGATTCATCAACGTCTTGGCTGAGCAGGGCGTGGCGATCAGCGAGCGCAGGGTAGCAAATCAGCTAGAGCGGTACGATGAGTTGGTCGCACGCTTGCTACGACAGAGTGAGCGTCTGCAAGAACGCCTCTAGGAGCAAGGACCGCTGTGTCTTGTCTGGCGAGATTCTGCTGACGCGGACCATGCTCTCGGCCAGCTGCCTCGATCTGGCAGCGCTCCGCCAGGAAGCGGCCACACACTTACCGGCGCCCATCGCTGGGGTCATCAGTGATGAATAGCGATCGATTCACAAGGCCGTGGCCAAGCTGCTACCAGAAGTTGCGCGCAGGTTGCGTCACGTCCGGCGCCGCCGAGAATCCGCGTCTCGCTATAGCTTCGAGAGAGCTCGAGAAATGCGTGCGCGGCATCCCTATCCTGGAACGTCAAGTCGAGAGGCAAAAAGGTCCGGCTGGCAATGCCGCCCAGGGGTACTGGCAGGCCGTCCGGCATGCTCTGACCGACGATGCGCTGCCGCTTCCGCACGCAGGTCAGCGAGAGCTCGGATAGCGGTGGAAAAGAGAAAGGACGCTCCCCCCAGAACTGCAAAAGCTGAAAGCATGCGTGGATCCCGGCTTGCGGGAAAAGCGCCGCTGTGGACCCACATCCACACGGTGTACCGCTGGATAGACGAAGCCCGGGACATCCCCAGCAATGAAGCACGCGTATCCGGTCCCAGAGGTTTGGCAACGCATCAGCGGATACTGGAAGCGATGCAGCGGTGGCCGGCGCGAAGTGGAAGCCTAGCCCGGGCTTTCAGCGCTCTTAGATTCAGATCGCAAGGGCAGCTCTTACGACTTGAATCTAGGCAGGATTGATTTCTTGACCGACAAGAGGGTGGGAAAGGGTCTTTGACGACGTATAAGCCGCCTGCAACGTTGCCGCCTCGAGCTCCTTCAGTCAATTTCTGGCCAGCGTCGCCCGCGTCTCCCCCCAAGGCAGGTCGGGAACAGGAGTCCCTCCCGAAAATTTCGCCGCGCTTCCTTCGGGAGGAGATCGCAGGACTGTTGCAGCGATTGCGGGAAAGAAGCTCTTGACACACGAGCGGCACAGTACTATCTTGTAAGTGTTCTCTGAGTCTTTCTCAAAGCCTCTAAACCTCTTCGAGAGGGGCAGAGGAACGGCTACCCAAAGGGATGAATAAACTGCCCCAGGGAAGACAACAGCCAAGGGCGGAAGACACTAGTAAGCCGTTCGACAAGCGAAAACGACCCTCCACCAATAATTTAATTAAGGAAAGTGAGCATCATGGCACGTAAAGGGATGAAAGCCTTTAACTACGCCATCGGCATGTTCGGCACATCCATCCCCATCAACCTCCTGAAGACGTTTGCAGCAGCCTACTACGTCAAGGACCTGGGACTTCGCGCTGAGCAATGGGCTTCTGTGCTCTTCGTCTACACCTTCATCGACGCCATTGACAACCCGGTCTACGGGTATCTCTCCGATCGCACCCGCACCCGGTGGGGACGTCGCAAGCCCTGGCTCGTGATTGGGACGCCGCTGCTCGTGCTAGGCCTTATCGCCTTCTACAGCACACCGAACCTTCCTGTCGGCACCCCGCTCCTCGCCTACGCGATGTTCTTCTATATCTTCACCGGCACGCTGGACTCGGTCATCAACGCCAACTACGCCGCGCTTTTCCCTGAACTCTTTCCCGATGACGTCAGCCGGGCGAAGACGAACGCGATGCGCCAGGCCTTCCAGCTAGTAGCGATGATCATCAGCATCGCCCTCACACCTGTCGTGACCAACGCCATCGGCTTCAGCATGACCGCCTTCATCTACGGCCTTCTGGGCGGCGGCGTTATCCTCTACATGGCACTCACCGCCGAAGAACGGAGGCTTCCACCAGACGAGGAACGGCCTAAGCTCTGGGAGAGCGTGAAGGCCCTTGTGACTAACTGGAAGTTCTGGATCGCCGGTCTGGCCAACGCTTTCTACAGCGCCTCAATGTCCCTGGTGCTAGCAGCCCTGCCCTTCTATGCCGAGTACGCTCTGGGGATCAGCGCACTGCAGCAGACCCTTCTCTTCGCCACAGTGCTGCTGATTGCCATCGGCAGTGTGGTGGTGTGGGCCCGTCTCACACGGGAGTACACCCTGATGCCGACCTGGCGCGCAGCCCTGGCGACCCTCACGGTGGCCTTCATTCCGCTCTATTTTGCCCGAAGCTTCACCGCTGCCATCCTGTGCAGCGCCTTCATCGGCTTCGGGCTTGCTGGTGTCATCACCACCATGGACCTGGTCCATGCCAGGATCATGGACGAGGACCAGCGGAAGCACAACGTCAGGCGCGAGGGCATTATTGCCAATGCCCTTGGCTTTATGAACCGACTCAACGGGCTCTTCACCAGCGCCGCCTTTGTCCTGGTCGCCAGGATCTTTCTTTTCGAGAGCGGCGACAACCCCGGCCCCCATCCCGACAGGGCGTCGCTCTTCCTATTAACCGTCTTCCCCTTTGTCCTCTCGAGCTTCAGCCTCCTCTTTTCCTTCTTCCTGCACTTCAGAGATATGCCCACACCTGAGGCAGCGCCCGAAGTGGCGCTGTCCAAGGCAACCCACCCAACACCAGAGGAATAACAAATAACAAGGAGCTAGCTATGGCGCTCATCCGCCTTGATCACACCCCGGAAACCGTCAAAGTCTGCCTCCCGCTATACGTCATCCTGCCTGACCCGGGCAGGATCGAAGGGGTTCCCGTTCGTGACCGCAAGCTGCTCTATCTGCTGCATGGCCTCAGCGACGACGGCAGCGCCTGGCCGCGCTACAGCAGCATCGAGACCGTCGCCAACGAGTACGGCTTGGTGGTCGCCATGCCCTCCGTTGGGCGCAGCTTCTACACCGACCAACCCAACGGCCAGCGCTACTTCACCTATCTCATCGAGGAGCTACCGGCCTACCTGCAGGACGTGTTCGGGCTCGCACCGCAACGCGAGGATACGCTTATTGCCGGCCTGTCAATGGGGGGCTACGGCGCCCTGAAGGCCGCCCTCAACTACCCCGAGCGGTTCCACGCAGCCGCCAGTTTCTCCGGTGCCGTCTCGCTGGAGATCCTGCGCGCCATCCCCGACGACCCACGCCAGGCCGAGTTCACCTACATCTTCGGCGATCTCAACAAGCTCGAGGGCAGCCGACACGATCCGCTTGTCTGGCTGCAGGAGGCCGCCAAAGATCCCGCCAGCCTGCCTTATCTCTACATCGCCTGCGGACGACAGGATGACCTCTACCCAGTCAACCAGATGTTCCACGCTGCCTGCCAACAGCTCGGCGTCCCCCACGACTACATCGAGGAAGACGGCAAGCACGACTGGCACTTTTGGGACCGGCATATCAAGCGCTTCCTGAAGCGCGTCCTAGGCGAACCTGCACAGAACTAAGGGAGCATATATGAGGACAAAGACTCATCTCGAGGTTTTCATCTCCCACGCGCGTGAAGGCGAATACTTCACGCTACCCTTTGAGATGCCGCCCCATACGGCCTCTGTGACGCTCACCTACGATTATGAGCGCAGCCCTGCTCAGGCCATTCCGCTCGAGCACGGTACCTTCACGCCGCGTGTCGCCGCCAATATCATTGACCTGGGATTGGTGGCGCCCGATGGTACCCAGGTCGGCGCTTCTGGCTCAAACAAGAACCGCGTCACCCTCAGCGCGACATCCGCCACTGCGGGCTACACACCCCGCCCCCTCACGCCCGGACGGTGGCAGATCCTCGTGGGCGCCTACAAGGTGGCGCAAGAAGGCGTCACCGTCACCTATGACCTGGAGTTCACCGCTGAAGCGTTGCGCCTATACAAGGGCGATCTCCACACGCACACACTCGCGTCTGATGGTGTGCTCACGGCCAAGGAGCTGGCGACGCACGCACACCGTCACGGCCTCGACTTCCTCGCCATAACCGATCATAATCAGGCGGCGATCGGCACCGCCCTCCCCCACATCGAAGGCATGACCCTGATTCCCGGCGTGGAATGGACCCACTACCGAGGACATGCGAACTTCCTAGGCATCGATCGGCCTTACGATGAGCCCTTCTTCACCAACAGCGAGGAAGAAACTCGGGCGCGCTTCGTCAGTGCGCGGGAACGCGGCGCTCTCATCGTGATTGCGCATCCCTTTGACGAGCATTGCGGCTTTGCATTCGACCTGGATGACTTGCCCTTCGACTGCCTCGAGGTCTGGAACGGCCCTATGCGTGAGAGCAACCTGCGTGCGGTCAACTTCTGGCTCGAGATGCTGGCGGCGGGTAAGAAGGTTCCCATGACCGGCGGTAGCGACTACCACCGCGACACCCTCTTCCAGATCGTGGGTGGTCCCTGCATGGGGGTATATGCCATGTCCGCGAGCCCCCAAGCCCTCTTGTCAGCGGTTCGGGAAGGACACAGCTTCGTCACATTCTCGCCCCAAGGCCCCACCCTGGAGATGACCTGCGACGGTGCCATCCTGGGCGATTCCGTGCCGTGGCGTCTAGGGATGACCGTGCACATCCATGTCGACGGACTCAAGGCTGGCGACGTTGTCAAACTGGTCAGTGCACAGGGTTGTCAGGACATCTTCCATGCACCGGCCGACGGCATCCTTGACGTGGAGAGCCCGATAGAGGCCCCCGGCTTCGCTCTGGTGCAGGTCTGGCGCACATTCCTACCGGGCGTCCCCCCTCTGCTGGCTCTGCTCTCCAACCCGATCTACTTCGAGGATCGATCCGACGAGTAGCGTTGCCAGGAACGTAGGATCATAGCCGTCAAACTGCCTTGAGGTACACTCC
>JAGHDT010000280.1 GCA_021159805.1 Anaerolineae bacterium | reverse complement strand
GTAGCAGACCATCCGAGACACGCCACTTTCCCCGCTCCACGACCCAACCGGTCAGGTCGTCAAAGTCATCCCTGAAATAGACGCCACACATAACGTCACTGCCCAACCCCCTGGCGACCGAACAATAGACACCGCGAACACTGATCCCCATCAAAGCCATCGCCAATGCAAGTGCGCCTGCCACAAGCGACACCAGCAGGGCGTACTCCACAACGGACTGCCCGTGGCCGGACCCGGCGCCTGCAAAGCCTCTTCTGCTTCTCAGCTCACTCATCGAACTAACCTCCGGTACGGCGCTCTTGGCGCGCCACCACACGCTTCCACATCGCGCTCGGCGATCCGGGTTCTGAGTCGCGATCCTCAGGTTTGCTCAGGTAGTAAGCAAGATCCTCGAATAGTGCCGCGACCGGCTTCCCTGTATGATGAAGCACTGACGGTTTACCCAGGTTGAGCGCTTCGACCAGCATACTTCCGGCGTAGGGCATGAGATAATCCACAGGTCTGCGCAGCGCTGACTCAATGCCTTTCCGCGCGAGCCCGCGTTTCTCAAAAGTCCAGTTCAGCATGAGCGTCACACTGTCTCCTGGGGTTTCAAGCAAATCTAGCATATCGAGTGCCCGTTTGGCGGCATAGACCGAACTTATCTCGGGTGCGAACACAAGCACAATCTGGTCGGCCTTCTCCAAACCCACGAGCGTTGTCTCCCGGAAGTCATGCGGCAGGTCGAGGACAGTATACGGGAACTTGGTAGCCAGATGATCGAGGACCCGATCGACAGTCGACGGCATAATCAGTTCCGAGATCTCACACGATGGCGGCGCAGCCAATAAGGCGACACCAGACTCGTGGCGGAGAAGAACCTGCGTGACAAGATCCTCCGTGATATCCTCCAGAGGAATGCTGGCAAGATCACCCCAGGTGTTGCGCAGAGGCTGGTTGAGCATCATGGCGCTCTGGCCACACATCAGAGCCAGATCAACCAGTGCTGTGGGACATTGCCATAACTGAGCCAGAGCAACAGCCACGTTGGTCGCCAACGTCGACACGCCCACACCACCTCGCAACGAGAAGAAAGCCACCGTCTTGCCCCTGGTTGACATCGCAGTCTCAGATACGGTCAGTTGAGGCAGGCGCCGCAACAAAGCCTGGACGCGGGCGACCAGCTCCGCCGGGTGGAAGGGCTTCGCCAGGAAATCATCCGCGCCCGCGTCAAATCCCTCAACGCGACTCTCAACGGCAGTGTGAGCAGTGAGCATCATCACCAAGAGGGGGGCGGTCTTGGGATCTCGACGGAGCCGCCGGCACACTTCAAAGCCACTCATGCCTGGCATCATCACGTCAAGTATGACCAGATCCGGGATAGCGCCATGGATCATCGCCAACGCTCCCGGGCCATCCTTGGCGGAGTCCGTCTCGTAACCGGCCTGCGACAACACCCGGGAAACGATCTCGCGATTCAACGGATCATCGTCGACAACCAGAATCCTACCACTCATCTCACTCTCCCCTCCGACCTTTCCGATGGGCGGCCTTCACGTTGGGCGCGGGCATGGAAGGGCGTGCATCTCCGCAGAGTGATTGCCAGAATGCAGCCTTAACCCATTGTCACACGCAACACCCACACCATCAGAGCCACGACAGCCACGGTGTGTGACGGGATTGGCCTACGCATTGAGCCAATCTCACAAAACGCTCCATTGAGCCCTGCTTCAATCACCCAACGCTCCCACGCACCTCAGAATGGGGGGAATGCCCAAGAAGGGCTCCTCGTGGACCAGCGAACTTTCTCCTGCCCATTCTGAAATACGCCCCTTGTCAACAAATTGTGATCCCCTGTACTCCCAGTCATGCGCGCTCCGACATACGTGTCAGATCCAATATAAAGACAACCTCTCCCTCTCCCATGATAGTCACGCCCGACAGGCTGTGGATACGCCCAAGTGCAGGAGGCAGCCGTTTCGAAACGACCTGCTCATAGCCAACTATACCATCAACCCCAGCACCGTATGTCTGCCCCTGATGCTTGACCAGCAGAGCATACGCCGGCGCCCGCGAAACCGACGCATCTCCAAGCCACTGAGCCACGCTCTTAAGCGGGACGACACTATCCGACAGATTCAACAACGCCCTGTCACCCACCGTTGAGAGCATATGTGACTCGATCTCGATTACCGACTCCACGCTTGATGCGGGCACAGCGTAGACCGTGCTCCCCACATCCACGAGCAGCGCATCCACCATTGCCAGGTTGACCGGCAATCGAAGCCGGAAGGTCGAGCCAACACCGAGTTGCGTCTCGATCTCCAGGGATCCACGCAGCGCACTCAGCTTCGCCTTCACAGCGTCCAACCCAACCCCACGACCGGACACGGTAGTGATCTCTGTGTTCAGAGAGAAGCCGGGGGCGCAGAGAAGATCCAAGATCTGCGCTTCGGTCATATCGGTGATCTCTTCAGGCATCAAAATGCCCCGGCGCACAGCCGTCTCGGCCACATGCACAGTATCGATGCCACACCCGTCCTCCCGTACCTCGACAACCACTGCACTGCGTTCAACACGAGCCGAAAGCCATAGAGTGCCCTGCGCGGGCTTCCCAGCGGCTATCCGCTCATCCGGCGTCTCCAGCCCATGGTCGATGGCATTCCGCAAGAGATGTACCAATGAATCATTGATCGCCGCCAATGCTGTGCGATCTAGCTCAGTATTGTCGCCCTCAATCACCAGTTGAGCCCGTTTTCCCTGGTCCCTCAACAGATCCCGCACCATACGTGGAAAACGATTGAAGACCTGGCTGATGGGAACCATCCGTGTCTCCAAGACCGCGTTCTGCATCTGATCCAGGAGCCGCGCCAATGTGGCAAAGGCCTCGTCGAGCTCCGTAGAGTCCAAGCGGCTCTGAAGTCTTGAGAGATGGCTGCGGTGAATCATCATCTCCGTGACGATGTCGAGAAGCCGGTCGAGGCGCTGGACGTCGATGCGCACCAAGGGCGAGACACTGAACCTTGCTTGCGGTGCTGTGGTTGTGGTAGCTGACACAGCCTCGACCACAGGGACTTTCTCAGTTGCCACATCTGTCGCTCCAACCACAACATCTGACGGCCCGCCCTCCTCGCCTGCCACAACGCCCAAGAGTGCGGGCGCATCTGCAAAGCCTGGATCCTCAACTGGCGCTCCCAGAGGCATGCCAGGTACCCCGTCGATCGAGAAGGCATGGAGCTCGCTCAGAAGAGATGTTACATCCATGTCGGGTGACTCGCCGGCAGCCACCGCATCGACCAGGCTTTCAAGGGCATCGATGGCTCGGAACACCAGAGGGAGCGCTGTCGGAATGACTTCCAGGGGGCGGGATCGGGCATCGTGGAGCACGTCCTCCAACGCGTGTGATGTCACCGCGATGGCCTCGTATCCCATCGTGGCAGCCATGCCCTTCAAGGTGTGGGCGGCTCGGAAAACATCCTCAAGAGACTCAGCATCGCCGGGCACCTGCTCCAACAACAGCATGCCTTGGTTAAGCGTCCTCAGATGCTGGCGGCCTTCATCAACGAACAGGTCAACGAATTCCGATAGGTCGAATTCGACTTCAGTCATCACTTGACGCCTTGTTCCGCACAGCATAGGTGACAAGCGCAGCAATCTCGGTCACTGGCGCAACCTTGTCCACAACACCCAGGCGGATCGCCGCTCTGGGCATACCGAAGATCGTGCTTGTGTCGCGGTCCTGAGC
>JAGHDT010000440.1 GCA_021159805.1 Anaerolineae bacterium | reverse complement strand
TCCCTACACGATTCATTATAGGCAGATTCATGCTTTGTGGAAACGGTGAAAGGGGGCGTTTTCGCTTGAACGGACGTGCTTCTTGCCGTATAATCGTGATGTGGTGCCACTTGATCCTCAGGATGACTGCGGATGTCGCCACAACCGGCACGTTTTACCTCGTTGGATAGTGTTTGGAGGGGCTTGAATGCGGGACTTTGTCCATCTGCACACGCATACGGAATACTCCTTGCTGGATGGTCTGAGCAAGTGCCAGGCCTTGGCCAGTTACGCAGCCGAGATGGGCATGAAGGCGCTGGCGATCACCGATCACGGTGTGATGTATGGCGTTGTGGAGTTCTACAAGGCGTGCAAGGCTGCCGGCATCAAGCCGATCATCGGCATCGAGATCTACGTGGTTTCAAAGGGATCCCGCTTTGACCGAGACCGCCGGAACGGTAAACCTAACCACCTGGTGCTGTTGGCACAGAACCAGACCGGCTATGAGAACCTGCTAAAGCTGGCCAGCATTGCCCAGCTGGAGGGCTTTTACTACAAACCCCGCATTGACAAAGAGGTGCTTGCCGAGCACAGCGAGGGGCTGATCGTCCTTTCCGCTTGTGTCCAAGGTGAGGTCGCCCAGCTTGTCTATCAGGGCCAGGACGCCAAAGCGCGCGAGGCTGTGCGTTGGTATCAGCGGCATTTCCCGGGCCGCTTCTATATTGAGCTCCAGACGCACGATCTCCCGGAATATGATGAGACCTATCGTAAGTTGGTGACGCTGGCCCACGAGATGGATGTCCCTCTCGTGGCCACCAATGACATCCACTATGCCAGGCGCGAGCAGGCCGATGCGCATGATGTGCTGCTCTGTATAGGTACCGGCAAGACGGTCAATGAGCCCAAACGGATGCGGATGAGCGATGATTCCTACTATATGCGTTCCCCGGAGGAGATGTGGGCTCTCTATGGGGATATTCCCGAGGCGCTGACCAACACGGTGAAGATCGCCGAGGAGTGCGAGGTCGAGTTGCAGTTCGCGCCGCCCTACCATTTGCCCAAGTTCCCGGTGCCCGAAGGCAGCGGTACTTCGCAGGAATATCTCCGCCATCTGTGTGACGAGGGCATGGTCCGGCGATACGGTGAGGATCACGATAAGCCCGAGAATGTTGAGCGGCTGGAGTATGAGCTTGGGATCATTCACCAGATGGGGTTTGATGACTATTTCCTGATTGTATGGGACCTCGGCAAGGCGGCTGAGGAGCGCGATATCTGGTGGAATGTCCGAGGATCGGGTGCTGGGTCTGTCGTGGCCTACACGTTGGGCATCACGAGTGTTGATCCGTTTCATAATCGCCTGCTGTTTGAGCGTTTTCTCAATCCTGACCGCGTGACCATGCCGGACATCGATCTTGATTATCCTGACGACCGGCGCGAGGAGCTGATTGCCTATACCAAGGACCGTTACGGCTCGGACCACGTATCGGCGATCATCACGTTCGGCACGCTCGGTGCGCGCGCCGCGATTCGTGATGTGGGCCGTGCCCTGGATATCCCGTTGGGTGAGGTCGACAAGGTCGCGCGGATGGTGCCCAACATGCCGGGCAAAGCTGTCTCGATCAGACAAGCGCTGGAGACGGTACCAGAGCTGAAAGCGGTATACGATAACACGCCCTATATCAAGAATCTGTTGGAGACCGCCAAACAGGTCGAGGGCGTGACGCGACACGCTAGCACTCACGCCGCCGGCATTTTGATCTCCGACAAGCCGCTGGTTGCCTATCTGCCGCTGCACCGTCCCACCAAGAGCGGCGCCGAGGAGAGCCCCGTTGATTGCATCTCCCAGTGGCCTATGGAGGTCGTGGATGCGCTGGGGATGCTCAAGGTGGACTTCCTTGGGTTGCGCACACTGACCCACATGCGCAAAGCCTGTGAGTTGATCGAGCAGGAGCATGGGCGCAAGCTGGACCTGGCGACGATTCCCTATGAGCGCGCGCCGGACGATCCGGAGAAGGACGCGGATGTCCGGAAGCTCTACGAGCTCCTGGCGACCGGAGAGACCACCGGCGTCTTCCAGGTTGAAGGCGCCGGGATGCGCCGCACATTGCGTGAACTTCGTCCCGAGACGTTTCAGCATATTGTGGCTGCCATTGCCCTATTTCGCCCCGGTCCTATGGAGAATATTCCTGCCTACATCAGGAGATTGCACGGTGAGGAGGAAGTAACTTACCACCACCCGATCCTGGCCGATATCCTGGATGACACGTATGGCATTATCGTCTACCAGGAGCAGATCATGCAGATCGCGGTGGCGATGGCCGGTTACAAGCCGGGTGAAGCGGACATGATCCGCAAGGCTGTGTCGAAGAAGAAGAAGGATCTCATGGAGATGCACCAGAAGATGTTCCGGAAGGGCGCTGTTGAACGGGGCATCGATGGTGAGGTCGCCGACCGGGTCTGGGCTGACGTCGAGTTCTTCGCACGCTACGGTTTCAATCGTGCTCACGCGACCGACTACGCCGTGATCACGGCGCAGACGGCCTATCTTCGGGCGCATTATCCGCTAGAGTTCATGACGGCTCTGATGACCACAGAGCGGCACAACACGGAGAAGCTCGGCTTCTTGATTGCCGACGCCCGGCGTAACAATATGCGGGTCGAACGCCCATCCATCAATCATTCAGACGTGGAATTCACGGTGGAGCACGGCGATGATGGTGAGCGCTTCATCCGAATCGGCCTTGGGGCGATCAAGAACGTCGGCGATGATGCTATGCGGACCGCGGTTGCCGCGCGCAACGACGGAGACCCTTTCCGGTCGCTGGACGACTTCGCCGATCGGGTCGATCTGCGCAAGTTGAACCGGAAGACGATCGAATGTCTAATTCAGGCGGGCGCACTGGACGATTTCGGAGAGCGCCCGGCCTTGATCACCATCGTGGATGCCTTGATGGGCGTGAGTGCTCAGACACATAGTGCGCGCGATGTGGGCCAGTTTATGCTGTTCGACAATATGCTCGATATGCGCACCCGGATTGAGCTGCCCAAGTTTGTCCCGCCGATCGCTGATCGCCAGCTGTCAGAATGGGAAAAAGAGCTGCTGGGCACCTATCTCTCCAAACACCCGCTCACAGACCAGGAGCGGCAGTTGATGGCTCAGGGTCTGGTCACGACGACGATCGGACAGCAGGACGATGAGATCCCCGGCCAGACGCTTAAGGTGGTAGGGATGGTTCAGCGCGTCCGGCGCATCACTACCAAGAAGGGGGCGGCGATGGCCTTTGTGACTCTGGAGGGCTCCGGAGGCATGATGGATACCGTTGTTTTCCCGCGAACCTACGAGCGATACAAGGAGCTACTGGTCCCGAATCGCATCCTGGTGGCGTGTGGGAAGATGGATCAGCGACCTGGCCGCGACGAGCATCCGCTCCTGGTTGATTGGTTCAAGGACCCGCAAGCGTTTCTCCTGTCGGCGCCGGCAGGCGCCGGTTCCAGGCTACCTGAGTCACCCCCCGTGATGATGGATGATCCCGTGCCCTATACGGCGCGATCCAAGAAGTCACCGGTCAACGGCAATGGTCGTGGCAACGGCGTTGTGCGTCCCACGGTCAATGCTTCCGCATCCAGCTCGGCGGCCGCATATGATTCGCAGCCGGCACCGAGT